>CAZONK010000204.1:0-6071 GCA_964581095.1 uncultured Roseivirgaceae bacterium | reverse complement strand
AACTCAGTGCAGTGCAAGCGGCATGGGATGCAAATGAGCAAGAATTGCAAAAGCATGTATTCAGCCTTATCATCATGCGACAATTTGCGGAAAGCAGCATTAATACAGGAGGAACAATTGGTAGGAGTGTGAGTGAATTTGTATCGAACCAATTAAGCTACTGGCTTAGCCAGGTAGATGAAAATTTCGAAATAAATATCGACCTTGGGGAATTAAGCCCAGAGTCGCTAAACACTTTTCAAATGCGTCTCTCTTATACATTTCTTGACGGGAGATTGCGGGTTACCAGGGACGGGGGATTTACCGATCCCCAAAACCAGGCAAATGTTGCAAGTATTATTGGAGATTGGTCAGCTGAATATTTTTTAACCGAAAATGGTAACTTAAGGGTTAAATTGTTTCAGGAAACCAATTACAATACACTTGAACAAACCTCAACTTACGATTATACGGCTATCAAAGGAGGTGTAAGTATTCTTTATACGCAGAGTTATGACGAAATCAGTGAAATTTTTAACAGAGCAGGTAAAAACAAAGAAGTGAAACAGAACAACGAACCAACCACTAATACTGATGATACAGGAGATGAAGTAAATGTTGGCAATAAAAATTAAATATCGCAGTATTTATTTACTTACTTTATTTGTAGCGCTCACTACACAATTGGTTAGCACAAATTGTGTAGCCCAGGTGCAGGCTGATTCAGTACCGGGAATAAATAAGACACGATTAAATGCTTTTTTAATTTCTACGGGGGCCGCTTACACGGTTACCCTTGTTGCCCTGAATGAAGTTTGGTACTCAGATTATCCAAAAAGTGCCTTCCATTTTTTTAATGACTCCCATGAATGGAAACAAATGGATAAAATAGGCCATATATATTCAGGATTTCAGTTAAGCCGCACGGCATCAAAAGGATTTGAATGGTCAGGCCTTTCATCGAGAAAATCTGCGATTTGGGGATCTGTTATGGGGCTGGCACTCATGGTTCCAATTGAAATTCTTGATGGCTACTCGAGTCAATACGGAGCATCCGTATCGGATATCCTCGCGGATGTTATTGGTTCAGGTATCTTTCTTAGCCAGGCCCTTCTATGGAATGAAATCAGGATTCATCCCAAATATTCATATTCTTCATCGGGAATTGCTGATTACAGGCCTGAACTCCTGGGGAAAGATGGAAAGGAACAATGGCTCAAGGATTATAATGGACAAACATACTGGCTTTCCTTCGACCTTCATAAATTGATAAATATTAAACCAAAATGGTTGAATCTTGGACTAGGCTATGGTGTAAATAATATGATTAATGCTTCGGGTACTCCTACAGTTGATTTCCCGTATGAATCTTACCGCCAATATTATCTGACTATTGACTTTGATTTGACTTATATAAACTCAAAATCCAAAATTATTAACACACTTTTATATTTTGTAAATATGATTCACCTGCCAGCTCCGGCTTTAGAATTTAACCGATTTGACAAAGTTGTGTTCCATCCTCTCCATTTTTGATTTTATAAACAATTCAATTCAAAATATATCATTTGAATACAACATTTTGTAATTTCAATACCCAATTTAAACTAGCGATATGGACTTTAAATCAAACATGCAGACCGCTGCAGAAATTATTGAAGGAACCTATAATGAATACGATGAAGTAACTACCGTTGTTATTGTACCGGTTGATGATCATCGATTTCAAACTGTGTTTGCTCATGATGAAGGTGAAGACGGAATAAAATTTAATACCAAAGCTTGCGATATAACTGATGATGTACCGTTTAAAGAATTATTGCTTGAAAACGCAAGTATGAAATTCGGTCGAATAGAAATTGAAGACAATACATTGTTCGTTACAGGAAGGGCATTACGAGGTTCTGATGCAAAAGGAATCTCCGGAATGCTGGATGAAATTGGTAAAATGGCCGATAAATGGGAGTTTAAGCTCACTGGCCAGGATGTAAACTAAACATTGGTTCATTTATTAATTATTTTTGTAAAAACAGGCCGTCTTATCGCCATGAAGTGAGGCGCTCGCGTTTCTACTTCATGGAGGAAAGTCCGGGCAACATAGAGTACCGTACTTCCTAACAGGAAGGACTTGAAGTGAGGGCTTGCTCTCGTCTTCAGGGACAGAAAGTGCCACAGAAAATAAACTTCCTATGTTATAATTTCATTCAGCTTCGGCTGTTTGTTTATTTTAACAGGTAAAGGTGAAAAGGTGGGGTAAGAGCCCACCAGTTTTGATGGTGACATCAAAAGCTGGTAAACCTTACGGGTTGAAAGGCCAAATAGGTAATACTTTTCCGGTTTTGGCCGGAAAAATGGCTGCTCGTCAGACTCTCCTTCGGGAGAAAGTATTATGGGTAGGCTGCTTGATCCGGTTGGCAACAACCGGGCTAGATAAATGATAAGAAACTTTAGAAATAAAGTTACAGAATCCGGCTTACAGGCCTGTTTTTACTTTTTCCAAAATATATAGAATGAAGAAAATTCTGATCATAGATGATGAAAGTAGTATTCGCACAACGCTAAGAGAGATCCTGGAGTATGAAAAATACACAGTAGAAGAAGCTGCTGATGGGGAAACTGGATTAAAAAAGATCCTTTCTGAGAATTACAGTATAATTCTTTGCGATATCAAAATGCCAAAAATGAATGGAATGGAGGTTCTGGAGAAAGCCTCTGCTGCGGGTGTAGACACTCCTTTTGTTATGATTTCGGCACACGGTACAATAGAAACAGCTGTTGAAGCCACCCGAAATGGGGCTTATGACTTTCTTGAAAAGCCCCCCGACCTCAACCGTTTATTAATAAGTATCAAGAATGCACAAGACAAAAACCGGTTGGTTAATGAAACCCGGGTTCTTAAAAAGAAGGTATCAAAAAAATTTGAAATGGTAGGATCATCCAGTGCAATTACCGGAATAAAGGAAATGATCGAAAAGGTGGCTCCTACTGAAGCCCGTGTACTGATAACCGGACCAAATGGATCAGGAAAAGAATTGGTTGCAAGGTGGATACACGAAAAGAGTGCCCGGTCGGACACCCCCATTATTGAAGTGAACTGCGCCGCTATACCTTCAGAGCTGATTGAGAGTGAACTTTTTGGCCATGAAAAAGGGTCTTTTACATCCGCTGTAAAACAAAGGATTGGGAAATTTGAGCAGGCAAACGGAGGTACACTTTTTCTTGATGAAATTGGCGACATGAGCTTAAAAGCGCAGGCGAAAGTATTACGGGTTTTACAGGAAAATAAAATCACGCGGGTTGGAGGTGAAAAAGATATTAAAGTTGATGTAAGGATACTTACTGCTACCAACAAAGACCTGAAAAAAGAAATTGAAAAAGGAGATTTCAGGGAAGATTTATATCACAGACTCAGTGTAATCATCATTAAAGTAGCACCGTTAAGTGAGCGAAAAGACGACATTCCCGAACTTGTTAATAAATTTTTAGCGGATGTAGCAGTTGAGTATGGTACGAAACCAAGAATAATTAAAGCAGACGCAATAAAAGAACTGCAAAAAAAAGAATGGACAGGAAATATCCGCGAACTAAGAAATGTAGTCGAAAGACTTGTAATAATGTCGGATAATGATATTTCAAAAAATGATATTTTGAAATATGTCTGATTGTCAGGCAGCCTTTTCCACCGGTTGAATATGTTTTTCTACTGTCTGATTGCCTAATTTTTTTAACATCCTTGAGTGTGCTTTCAAAGCGCTTAAAAATGTAGGTTGTGCGTAGTATGGCAATCCAAACTCCTTTGCTGTATCCTGAACAATAACCGAAAGATCTTTGTAATGCACATGGCAAACATTGGGGAACAAATGATGTTCGATCTGAAAATTTAAGCCACCGGCGAACCAGGTGATCAATGGGTTTTTATTTGCATAATTAGCGGTGGTAAACATTTGATGTGCTGCCCAATTCTTATGAATATTTCCATCTTCGTCAGGTAAAGGAAATTCTACCTGCTCTGTAAGATGGGCAGGTTGGAAAATCAATCCCATTGTAAGTCCTGCAATAAAGTGCATAATAATAAACCCTACTACTACAACCCACCAGGAAACACCGGCAAATAAAATTGGCAGAACAATCATATATAATACATACATGATTTTAGAAGTAGCAAGAATCATCAACGCCCTCCTCAGGCTGACACCTTGCATTTTAAGTAAACCTCGTTCATGATATTGCTGAATCTGCTTGATATCTTTCGCAATGACCCAACTGAGAGTAGTAAGGCAATACAAAAACCATGCATAAATATGCTGGTATTTATGAAACCCCTTTAGTTCAGTATGAGGTGAGAAACGTAATATATATTTAGGTGTGATGTCATCATCATGTCCATTTATGTTTGTATAGGTATGATGAAGTACATTATGTTGGATGGTCCAATTCAGTGCACTCCCACCAATTAAATACATAGATAAACCGATAATCTTGTTAATAAAGGGTGATTTACTGTAAGCTCCATGTACAGCATCATGCATTACTGCCAATCCGATACCCGCAGTTCCAACTCCCATAATTGAAAATAACAGAATTACCTGCCATGTGCTCGTATATGTTCCCGATAAAAGAATGCCATAAGGGATGAAAAACATTGAAAACATAATAATTGTTTTAAATATCATTGCACCATTGGCATGCTTATTACCATTTTTTTCCTTAAAATACTGGTTTGCACGTTTTTTTACAGTGCTGAAAAAATCACCACTTTCAGATGGTTCAAACTTTACGATTTCCACGGATTTCTTCTGGTTAAGCTTAAATAAAAATACCCTCGCAAAGAACTAAAAAAATTCTTTGTAATGTTCATTATACAAAAATATATTCTAAATGCTACCCGTATAGTACATACAATTCATGGTATTATCTAACTGATAAATTACGAATTAATTAAAAATCAATACAATTTTCCAATTTAGTAATCTCATATCAGTCACAAAACAGGTAAATAGTACACTATCTAATCAATGATTTTTAACTAAATACTCAGTAATAAATTACATCCACGAATATCCGAATTATCGAACCTCCCAAGTATCTCATACGTCTCATCTACATTATACCTGCCCAGATCCATTGTTTCAATAAAAGAACATGAATGTATATTGGCCAGGTCAATCACATTAATACCTCCTGTCCTGTAATCGGATACATAACTAAAAGGATCATTTACATCCCTGATTAGTACCTTCATGGTAGAAGAATTTATAAACTTTCCATTTTTTGCATATGATTGAGATAGAATTTCAGTCATGCCATATTCAGAATATATATTGTCAACATTAAAACTATCCCTTAAAATTCGATACAATTCATCCTTAATGATTTCTCTTCTTCGGCCTTTCATCCCGCCGGTTTCAATAACTATGCAATTACTCAAGTCAGGATTATAGTTCGCTAGTTCAAGCAGAGCGAATGTTACTCCCCATAAGATTACTTTTCTTCCCTTTAATTCTTCAATTTTTCCAATTAGCTCATCGTAGTTATTCAGATAGAAACCTGAATCTTTAGAGAAATACCTGATAAAATGGCCAACCATTGCCACCAATGAGGAATCTTTTTGCTCCAGATACGATGGAAGCAATGCAAGGAGTGTGTAGTCCTTAGATCTTCCAAAAAAGTCCTCAAATAATTTCAGTGCATTTTTAAAATAAAAGCCCTTATCCCGTATCCAATGTCTGCTGGCTTTCCCAATTGTAGTACCGCTGCTTTTGTAATGATCTTCGGGTTTCCACTGGCCTGTTTTAATTTCGTGATTTTTAAACATCGAAACAGGGAGAAAAGGAATTTCAGCGACAACCTCAACACTGCCTGGAATGATCCCCAGTTGATTAACATAACGTGCATAAACGGTGTTGTTTTTGGCCTGGTAATTAAATATTTCAAGCGCCAGCGAATTAAAATTCTCCGGTTCAATATTTATTACCTCGTGTTGAAAACTTTTATAATTGGCCATTCGTTATGTTAACATAACTTAAATTTGTAGAAATTTATCACTGATTATCTAATCAGGTATGAAATTTAACAAAGTCTTTATATTTCTT
>CAZONK010000203.1:0-6196 GCA_964581095.1 uncultured Roseivirgaceae bacterium | reverse complement strand
GGTATTTTTCAGAAGAATCAAAATTTGACGGCTTGTACATGAGGCCATATAAGTCGGTGGTTTCATCACGGGCTTTCACTGTAAACGGAACCGGAGGAACCCATCCGGTAGCCAGCAGGTCGGTAAAATCACCTTCTTCCAGCGATTGAACAATGGTACCATCGATTGACCGGATAATAGTTTTTGTCGGGATAGTTGGTGTAGAATAACTATCTGAAAAATAGTTATTTGAAGGACTTAACTTAATGGAATGGTTTGCAATTTCCGGAGTGAGGTTCACCACATTATTCCCGTCCATATCGATCCGGTAGAAATACTGAAAATAAGGATCGCCTTCTTCTTTATTTGAGCCCATGAAATAGATCTGCCTCTTTACCTGGTCAATATAACGAACCTGTAATATACTCCATTCGCCGCTCGTGATTTGCTGTTTAAGTTGGCCTGAAGATAGATCATAGAGATACAAATGCCCCCAGTTATCTCTTTCAGAAAACCATATTACTTCATTGGATTCCTTGAGCACATGCCAGTTAACCAGCCTGTTACCCGATTCAAAATAAGTTTCAACTTCTTCTTTGAGGATTGATCGGACTTCCCCGGTATTAGTATTTGCAACTTTCAATTCCGCAACTTTATGGTCCCGGGAAGAGGAAACAAATGCCAGTTGTGTTTGATCTTTGCTCCATTCTACATCAAGAAACTGTCCTCCACGGGCTGCAACATGGTCACTGATGGTTGATCGATGGGGATCGGGCGGCATTTTCAGCCGAACAACACGAGGTTGTGGATCAAGGTGTATTACAATACGTGAAATTCGAAAGATCAGGCTATCACCGGGTAAGGGATATTTCCACTTTTCCAATTTAGAATGGCCAACCTGTGTGTTGTACAAATACATTTCACCCACGCCACGTTCATCATGCTGAAAAGTAGCAATTTTATCCGAATTTGGTGACCAGAGCAGTACCGGACCATCACTTTTGATCCATCCGGCGTTGTTGGTGGCATATCCGTATTCTTTCACTCCATCATAGGTTAATTGTGTTTCCTCATCCGATTCCGTATCCCACACCCATAGATTGTAATTACGAATAAAAGCGGCCCTTTTTCCATCAGGCGATACATATTCATTTCGTCTGCCAAGGGACTTGATTTCTGTTGTTGCATAACTTGAAAGGTCTGTTTCATACCGTTTGCTCCCAATAGAATACGACAGTAGTTTACCCTCATCGTCAAGTTTTATGGAGCGCAATGATAATTCATAAGGTAAATACTCTTCACCAGACAGATCTGATATCCCAATTGCCAGTTTTTCATGATCAAAAGCGATGTTTCTCATGATATTAACAGGATCTGCGAATATATAGACAGTCCCCTGGTTAGTTGTAGTCCTGTAAATCAGCCGGTCGTTTGATTGCCATGAAGGGCTGGTGAATGTCCCGTAAACAAGTGGAGTTGTGTTCACGCTTAGAAATTGTTCAGCGCGCTCGTAATCCTGAAGTGTTATTTTTTCTTTTTCATTTGTACAGCTTAAGAAAACAGTTACCAGTAGAAGGATAAAAGAAGATGTGGATAAAACTTGAATCAGGTTTTTCATTTGATTGCTAATTAGGTTGTGTTAATTCTGTCACATATTAGCTGAATTTGGCCGATTTACCAAATGGTATTATGAGAGTGGTAGTATTGGGGATTTTATGAAAGAATTAGTTGCTTTCCCGTGTCTTTCCCCGCAAAACACCAACACCCGGGTTTATAGGATTTCCTGATGATCGTCGGAATGATACTACTTGTCCTGTATGGTATATGGCATCTGAAATTGGCCCATTGAGCATGTTCCAGAATGGTAATTCGCTCGTTGTTTCCCCGCGCTGGAATATGATCTTGTATTGATCTATGTCACCATCGCTCCCGTTTTTTAAAGTATTACTGGCTTTGCTAATGTTTTCCAGGGTTACGGCTCGTTTTTGGTCAAATGTTAACCCTGACCTGTCAAGTGGAGTGTTAGGCTTATTTTGCACTGAGTTTAATAACATCTGTGTTAGTCCCAAAACATGGTCAATTGTTTCGGATGTAGTTCGTGCTTCGTCACTTGGCCTGTATTCAAGGTCTTTAGTGGTAAGTCCTTCCGTTGCCCAGTAATACCGATAACCTAGCCCATCCACCATGCGTGCAGCAACATTCCCGGGAGTGTAGGATTCGGGGTACTCAGGGATCTGGCGATATGGAAGTTCTTCATTACTATTCAAATTCATTGGGTTTTCGTTTTGTGAAATTGCATTGCCGTTCAGTAAAATCGAGCAAACAAAGATGAATAAATATTTCATAATGATCTGACATGGGTTAAAAGATGAATATAAGTCCAATTAAATAATATAGTTGACAGATTTTGTATGAACGGTGAGCACAGTATGAAAGTGACCGGAATCGAATCGTTAAAGGAAGACGAATCAATTTACCACTCTTTTAAACATCAGTAACCGAAAGTCGATTGACTCATCTCCCGGAATGTCAAGTGCTTTAAGTACAAGAGGCCCAATACCCTTTTCAAGATGGATGGTACCCATAGTTAATGGTTTAAAATCTTTTATGTAGGATTCAATGCGTTTTACTCTGTCATTTTCCATTCCCTGCAAAGGTGGGTTATGGGCTTCATCAATTTCAGATTCAATGGTCCCGGATCCAAACGACAGTTGTATGGAGGTACCGATGTCATCTTGTTCGCAGGTGTAATAGAGGGTTATTTCGAAATCACCTTCCTTCAGAATTTCAGCATCCCAGTAGATGGAATCGGCAGTGCTTATCCAATTTGTAAAGAATGAATCGTTGGGATACCGGTTTGACCGCTGAATGTTACCGGTTCCTGTTCCATCCCTTGCCGGTATTTGTGAAAAAATAAAATCAGGATCACCAATGGTAAAAGGCCTGGTGTCTTTTTCAGGTAATTCAGTTAAAACATTTCTTTCCCAGTCTTCCTTTACTCTTACCAGCTCGCCGGTTTTTTCCGGGTATTGATTTGAAATATCAATCCTTTGGCCCGGATCATTTTCCATATCAAACAATTTGTTTTCCTGATCGAGGCGATAGTTTTGGTTTCGCAAACTGGTCCGGTTTCCCCAATGGCTAACGATAACCCGATCCTGCCAACTCCATTCGCTTTCAAAGAGAAGTGGTTTTAGGCTTTTACCATCAAGTGGCTTTCCTGTTTCAGAGTTAATACCTGTTAGCTCAATCAGTGTAGGGAAAATATCCATTACACTTGTAACCTCCGGTATTTCAATTCCTGCATCGATCGTATTTACCCACCAAACAAATAGGGGAGACCTGACACCTCCCTCATCTACAGATCCCTTTCGGCCTTTCATTCCATCATTCCATCGCCAGCCATTCGGCCCGTTATCTGAAAAATAAACAACAATTGTATTTTCCGATAACCCAAACTGTTCCAGTTTATCTATCAACCTTCCCACATTCCAGTCAATATTCTCGCACATTGCCAGGGCGGCTTTCGTATGCAGTATGTTTTCTTTTTCCGGATCGCGGTGCAGTTGCGCAAGTTCCATATTTTCAAATTTATTCCACCAGGTATCAGGTACCTGCATAGGACTATGTGGAGTATTAAGAGGTAAATACACGAGAAATGGACTGTTTTTATTTGACTCAATAAAATCCATTGCCTTTTCAGTAAGATCGTCAATTATAAATCCGTTTCCTTTCACAATTTTGCCATTGTGTTCAAGAACAGGATTAAAGTAATTGCCCCAATGTCCGGAACAGAAACCGTAAAACTCATCAAAGCCCCGGGCATTGGGATGGTACGGAGGTTGCATACCGTTATGCCATTTTCCAAACGCAGCGGTTTTATATCCTGCTTTTTTAAAAATCTCAGCGAAGGTTGTTTCATCAAGGTCGAGCCTTTCGCCCCCCGCCGATGTTGAATAAACACCGCCCCGGACATGGTATCTGCCTGTAAGTAACTCGGCGCGGGTGGGGGAACACACAGGGCTCACATAAAACCTGCTAAATGTGGCTCCTTGTTGCGCCAGTTTATCAATATTTGGTGTTGAAAGATTTGTGTTACCATTGATACCCAGATCGCCCCAGCCCTGGTCATCCGATACAATTATTACAATGTTCGGAAGGTTGCCGGTGTCCTTAGTTTTCTGATCTACAGAGCAGGATGTGAGTATAAATGAAAGTAGTATTAAAATTGAATTTGCTAGCGTGTTTTGTTCTACCATGGTTTTACGTGGACTCTTATAATTTAAAATGTAGTTTCATTCCTTCATGCGTTTCTGAAAAGCCTAGTTTCTTATAAAACTTTAATGCATCGGGCCTTTTTTTATCTGTTGTAAGTTGAACCATGTGTGCACCTCTTACTTTTGCACGATTGATCGCCCATGTAAACAAAGATTCACCATAACCATTTCCCCTTTGGTCTTGTCTTATCCTTACTGCCTCAATTTGTGCCCGAATGCCACCTTTGTAAGTAAGATATTGAATAAAACTTAGTTGCAATGTTCCAATAATCTCATTTTCTTCATTCACAAGTACAACTAACTCCTGGTTGTTGTCTCTTATAATGTTTTCAAATGCCTTGTAGTAGATTGATAATAAGGGTATTCCGGGTTTTTCCCGTTGTTTTCCCAGTTTGTCGTCAGCCAACAATTCAACAATCGAGGGAATATCCTTTTTTGAAGCTTTTCTAAAGATCATGGACTATCTTTTGTCGATTGAATTAAAATTGATAAAAAAACATAATTAAGACAACTAAAATTAGCATAACCAATTCAGGAAATTTCTGATGTGATAATATATGGAGAATTATTTATATGTAATCTGCTGTATATTAGATGGAGTGAAGTAATAAAAAAGAAATGGATAATAAATCAAATTGGATTAAAAGCAAGAATGCAGGAACATTGTCTGTATGGGCGGGTGAAGGGTCGTACCTGATGCAAAATGCTACCCAGGTACCTGTGGTACATAGCGTATCCTATGGATATAATGATATTGATGAATGGCTGGACGTGGCCCGGGGGAAAATACCGGGACATATTTACAGTCGGAATACCAACCCAACCGTTCAGGTATTTGAAGAAAAAGTACGGATGCTTGAAGATGCAGAGGCTGTTACATCTGCATCAACCGGGATGGGTATTATCAGCAGCACTTTGTTCGGCTTGCTTTCTCCGGGTGACAGGGTAGTGTCGGTAAAAGACACCTACGGTGGAACCAATAAAATATTCACTGAGTTTTTGCCACGATTTCGAATTAATGTAAAGTTGTGCAACACCTCCGACCACGAAGAAATTGAAGAGGAGATAGCTAAAGGATGCAACGTTTTGTATTTGGAAACCCCTACAAATCCGATGTTGAAGATTGTGGATATTGAACGATTGGCAAAAGTTGCCCGGTCGGCGGGGGCAATTGTAGTTGTTGACAATACATTTGCCACACCCATTAATCAAAATCCATTGAAACTGGGTGCCGACCTGGTATTACACAGTGCTACCAAGTTTTTGGGAGGACACGCGGATGCCCTTGGAGGTGTGATTTGTGGCAAAAAGGAATTGATCAAGAGTATCTATCACTACCGTGAAATAAATGGCGCCACATTGCATCCGACTGCAGCTTACCTATTGTTGCGTGGAATAAAAACGCTTCAATTACGGATCAGGCAACAAAACGATAGTGCCCTTAAAATTGCAAGGTTTTTGGAAAAAAGTTCTGGTGTGGCGAGAGTCTATTACCCGGGTCTGGAATCCCATGAAGGGTTTAAAACTGCACAAAAACAGATGAAAGGATTCGGGGGAGTCTTAAGCTTTGAACTTAAGATGAGCTCTTTTGATGCTGTTTGTCGATTTCTGCCAAAACTGCAATTGGCACATAATGCCGCAAATCTCGGTTCCGTTGAAACAACCGCAGGTCCACCGGCTACAACCAGTCATGTTGAATGCTCACCCGAAGAACGTGCTGCCCTGGGAATTCCCGAAGGCCTGATACGTTATTCTGTTGGCATCGAAGATACCAGCGATTTAATTAATGATTTGAAGCGGGCACTGCGGGTTGTTTAGCTTGCGAAACACACTATTTACGATGAGATTGCAGCTACTATCTGGAATATAACGTTACTTGCAATTCTCAGTGGATATTTTAAAATTCAAACAAATCAGTTATCTTGTGATTTATATCCGCT
>CAZONK010000202.1:0-6209 GCA_964581095.1 uncultured Roseivirgaceae bacterium | reverse complement strand
AAAAAAATTAAATAATCTGAAATCCAATAATATCAAACCCGGCCAAAAATTGATAATTGGATAATAGTTAATATAAATGTTATGAAACCATTTTTTCGATTACTTCTGTTTCTGTTACCACTGGGCAGTATTATGGGATGTAATTCCAGTATTGGGTCAGGGAATGGCAAAAGTTTGTTAGCCAAAGCAAGTAGTGAGCCCGGGGAAATAATACTTGTAATGGATACTTTGCATCGAAATACCGAGTTGGGTACAGTAATAAAAGAAACCTTTCAACAACAGGTTCAGGGACTCCCACGTCCGGAACCTATATTTACTGTACGTTATATAAACCCACTTGATTTTCGAAGTATTCTAAAATTTGCCGAAAACATTGTGATTGTAACTGTACTGGATAATTATTCCTCAGGATCAGAAAGAGTAAAGAACTTTTTCACCCCATCTTCTCTCAAAAAAATAAAAGAAGATACTTCTGTTTTCCTATTGTCCAAACAAGATGAGTGGGCACGTGGGCAGGAAATACTCTACCTGTTTGGAAAAGATGAAGCCACACTAATAAAGCATATTACTGAAAATAAAGAAAAACTACAGGCACATTTCAATAACATCGAGCGTAAACGTATAGAATCCTCAATTTATGCTGCAAAAGAATTGAAAGAAGTAGGTAACCTAATGATGCGAAATCATGATTGTAGCATACGCTTACCATTTGGATGGCGAATCGACTATGAGGCAAAAGAATCAAATTTCATTTGGCTAAGGAACCCCGGTTTAGTCGTTGATAAAAATATTTGGATCTACTATGAAGAATATACAGATCAAACTGTATTTGATGACATAATAAAAATTCGAAACTCCGTTACAAAAAAATACATATTTGATGACAGAGAAAAAAACGACACCTCATACGTTGTAGTTGAAACCATTGTTCCTCCTACTTTTCAAAAAATTACCTTTAAAAATAAATTTGCAGTGGAGGCCCGGGGTTTATGGAAAACTAAAAACCTATCTATGGGTGGCCCTTTTGTAAGCTATGTATTTGTTGATGAATCCCTGGGAAGACTGTACTATGTAGATGGATTTATTTATAGTCCGGGAAAACCACAAAGAGAGTATATGCGTGAATTAGAAGCCATTCTCTGGACATTTAAAACTAAAAATGAATCCGACCCAGGTGCGTAATAGCAATCACTTAATATAAACTGTTGATGGAGTTAGGAAGTGCGCATACCGTTGGCCCTATCCTCCCGGGGATGAACAAAAAGCATTCCATGTGCTTCAAATGAGCAACTATGTGACGGAAATAGTAAACATGACAACCATCGCTGGCATACATGCAATATTACTGGAGAAAATAAACAATAAAAAATAACGATATATTTACCCTATGATAGCATTTGTTGAGGGAAAAATAGCGGAAAAAGAACCTACTCACCTGGTAATTGACGTAAATGGCGTTGGTTACCAGGTGAACATTTCACTTACTACATTTTCCGAAATTAAATCCCTCACGCGGGTGAAATTGTTTACCTATCTTCATGTGAAAGAAGACTCTCAAACCCTCTTTGGCTTTTTTACACGGGAAGAGCGAAAAGTTTTCCTTCAATTATTGTCTATCAATGGTGTGGGTCCATCCACTGGTTTGATGATTCAATCTTCATTAAATCCGAAGGAACTATTTTCTGCGATTGTGAGTGAAGATGTGCGTACAATACAGAGCGTTAAAGGGATAGGGAACAAAACTGCCCAGAGAATAATTCTGGAATTAAAAGATAAACTCAGAAAAGAAGGATTTATTGAAAATAATGCTGATTTAATCTCTCCGATTGACAATACTTTGCGTGATGAGGCGTTATCAGCATTAGTCACTTTAGGAATAAATAAAAATACTGCTGAAAAAAGTATAACCGATGCCCTTAAAAAATCAGGGAATCAGATTACTTTGGAGGAATTAATAAAGCAGGTATTAAAAACAACCTAAAGGCGTAATTTGGCTTGAAACCACATACTTTTTATACCAAAATTCTGCTAATAATCCTCCCCCTGACCATGACAACTATTGTTAGTTATAGTATTGGGAGAGGAACGCATAATACGTCAAAGTTTTCTGCTGATTTTTTGGAAAGCCTATTCCAGCAACAAGATACTGTTATAAATAGCGGGGATACCTTACGGGTGGATAGCGACACGATTCCGGATTTAAGTCCTGAGCCTCAAACACAGTTAACCATTGATAGTATAAACGCAATCCTGGATTCGTTGAAGTTAAGGGAGGACAGCCTTGCAAGCGCTCCATACAATCCAAGCGTAAAACCAACCTACAAACAAAAAGATCGACTAGGCGACCCATTCTCTAACAACACAAGTCCCTCACCACTTTTGTTACAAGATCCTTCATCTTTTAAACTGGACGTAGAAATTGACACTGGAATGAATTATACCATCTATGAAAAAGTTGGTGATATCAATTACCGGCCTGTTACATCCATGACTTTTGAGGAGTTTGATAATTACCAGGAATCGAAAGCCCTCAAGGAATACTGGAAAAACCGCTCTGCAGGCCTTGATGGTGAAAGTGCCGTGAGTGGAAGAAATTTAATACCCCCAATTTTTGTAAGTCCGGTTTTCGACAAAATTTTCGGTGGTAGTTATGTTGAAATCATTCCCCGTGGATTTGTGACATTAGATTTTGGGGGGCGGTGGCAGCGAATCGACAATCCTTCATTGCCAATCAGGCAACAAAAAAACGGAGGATTTGAGTTTGACCAGCTCATTAGTATGAGTGTTGTTGGCAAAATAGGTGAGAAATTAGAAGTATCGGCCAACTTTGACAATAACAACTCCTTTGATTTCCAGAATAATCTAAAGGTTGAATATACAGGATTTGAGGAAGACATTATTAAAAAACTGGAAGTTGGAAATGTAAACCTTCCCATAAGCAACAGCTTGATTTCGGGCGCCCAAAATCTTTTTGGATTAAAAACACAGTTGCAATTTGGTAAAATGTTTGTCACCGCTGTTGCTTCAACTCAACGTGGAAAAACCGACCAGGTAGAAGTGCAGGGAGGCGGGGTGCAAGGACGGGAATTTGAAATCCGTGCCTCAAACTATGATGAAAATAAGCACTTTTTCCTCGGTCATTTTTTCAGGGAGAATTACGAAAGATGGCTGGCGGCAATCCCACAAATAATTTCAGGTATCTCTGTTACGCGGGTTGAAGTATATCTGATAAACAGAAATAATGATACCCAAACACAAAGGAATGTTGTGGCATTTATGGATCTTGCTGAGGGTAATGTTATCTACCAGGAAGATGGTTTAATAGGGGATGGACTAGGGGAAGTTCCGAATGACAATTCGGCAAACAACCTTTTTTCCGAGCTGCAAATTACCTCCGGGATACGGGATGCGGTGAATGTGGATAAACTGCTGGAGGACCCCGCTACATATAACATGGTAAAAGCCACTCATTTTGATAAAATAAATGGAGCCAGAAAACTAAATGAACGAGAATATACATTTAACAGGGAGCTTGGTTATATCTCACTGATCAGAAAACTGCAAAATGATGAAGTGCTTGCTGTTGCATACGAGTATACGTTCAATGGTAAAACGTACAAAGTTGGCGAGCTTACTGAAGACTACATTGCCATTCCCGAAGATGAGGTCATCTTTCTCAAAATGTTGCGTCCTTCCAAAATCAATATTCGTGACCAGGAAGGTAAGCTAATTCCCACCTGGGAGTTAATGATGAAAAACATTTATAACCTGAATGCAAACCAGGTAAACCAGGATGGTTTTCAATTCAGGATAATCTATCGCGATGACCAATCGGGTATCGACAACCCAAGCATTCATGAAGGAGTAAATACCAAAGACGTTCCCCTCATTGAACTCCTTGGCCTCGACCGGTTGAATCAAAATGGTGATCCACCCAAAGACGGAAATTTTGATTATGTTGAAGGAATAACGATTGAACCTACTAAAGGAATGATCATCTTCCCGGTTTTGGAGCCTTTTGGCGATCAGCTTCGCAAACAATTTGAACCCTTTGAACAACAACTTATTGCGAAGTATGTTTATGATACCTTGTACGGAACCACCAAGGCAGATGCAGAACTGGACGTGAATTTAAATAAATTTTTTCTTCTTGGTAAACTACAGGCTGGATCATCAAATGAAATTCTTCTGGAAGGAATCAACATAGCGGAAGGGTCGGTTATGGTTTATTCGGGTAACACACTTTTGCAGGAGGGCACGGACTATACGGTTGATTATACATTTGGAAAGGTTACAATTATAAACGAGGGCATTGTGAACTCCGGGAAAAATATACGGATCACATATGAAAAAGCGGATTTGTTCAATTTCCAGTCACGAACCCTCCTGGGTACACGTTTTGACTACATTCTAAATGATGATGTAAGTTTTGGCGCTACCCTTTTGCATCATTACGAACGACCCCTGATTACAAGGGTAAGCATTGGTGATGAACCCACAAAAAATACAAAATATGGATTTGACGTAAATTATCGGTCTGAATCAATATTCCTTACAAAGATCACTGATTTATTGCCCGGCGTTCAAACGAAAGTACCATCAATGGTAACCTTCAATGCTGAAATGGCACAATTAATCCCTGGAACATCAAACCAGGTAGATGGAGAAGGCACCTCCTACATTGATGACTTTGAAAACACAGCCACACCCTTCAACCTTGGAAGCTGGCAGGACTGGCACCTGGCATCAACACCAGTAACTTCTGACGACAGATATGACCCGGGTGGAGGAGCCTCTGATGATTTACGGTTTTCATTCAAACGTGCTAAAATGGCATGGTATATTGTGGACAATGTATTTTATCGATCAAGCGGAAGAAATAAACCTTCGAATATTACAGATGAAGATCTGCAAAATCATTACGTAAGGGGAGTGACACCCCAGGAAATATTTCCTCAAAAAAGCAGGGAAATTATTAACACGAATGAACCTGTTTTTGACCTTGCGTTCTATCCGTCTGTTCGGGGCCAGTATAATTTTAATCCCGATCTAACTCCCCAGGGAGCGCTAAAAGATCCGCGGTCAAACTGGGCAGGTATATCAAGGGCTATTCGAACAGATGTAGATTTTGATAAAACAAATATGGAGTACATTGAATTCTGGTTGATGGACCCATTCATTGATGGTGAAAACGGTAAAGTGATCGGTAATAACAATACAACGGGAGGCAAACTCATTCTTCAGTTAGGCAGTATATCGGAGGATGTTATGAAAGACGGTAACCATGCATTTGAGAATGGTTTACCGGAAGATGGGATCAAATCAACAGGTAATGTCACTGAAAACAATTGGGGTTTTGTTACTAAACAACAGTATTTGAACAATGCATTCAGTAATGATCTAAATTCAAGAATTAACCAGGATGTTGGCATGGATGGACTATCTTCAGAAGAAGAATTAACCAAATACACAGATGACTTTATAAATCAGCTACCGCCCAATCTCGAACAAGATGCCCTCGATAGGATCCTCGCCGATCCTTCAGCTGATAACTTTAAATATTTTTTAGGTGATGACCTTGATGCAAATGATGAAGGAATATTGCAAAGGTATAGTAGCTTTAACGGGATGGACGGGAATTCTCCTGACTTAACAAATAATACACTAAGCTATTCACCTTCAGGTAGTACCCGCCCCGACAATGAGGATTTAAATAGTGATAATACGCTCAGTGACCTTGAAGAATATTATGAATATGAAATTGATCTTCGAAAAGGCCAGCTTAATGTTGGTGACAAATACATAGAGGATCGGGTAACAAATAGTGTAAATGGGGATGACGTAACATGGTACCTTGTTAGAATTCCTATACGAAACCCCGATAAGATCCAGGGAAATATCAATGGGTTTAAATCTATACGTTACATTAGAACAATACTTACCGATTGGCAGGAACCCATTGTATTGCGATTGGCAAATTACAGGATGGTTTCAAGTGAATGGAGAAGGTTTACCGGAAACCTGCAATCAAAACGGTACGATGAAGCCCCCGAAGCAACTGACACCGAGTTAGAGATTTCCGTAGTAAATATTGAGGAAAACAGCCAGGCAAGCGGATCAAAACCTCCCTATACGCTTCCCCCCGGTTTTAACCGCGACAGGGACAATACTTCTGTAATAGACAGACAATTAAACGAACAATCCATTCA
>CAZONK010000201.1:0-6259 GCA_964581095.1 uncultured Roseivirgaceae bacterium | reverse complement strand
CGGAAATAGATTTTTACTTTACATCGGAATTTTAATTTCAATCTGGTAACTAATATTAAATCAATAGAACCAGACGTTAAATATCTGTGGGCCTTCGGTCTTTTCAACCGACTTGATTTCATTGTTGATATAAACAAAAGATTCACCATCGGTACCCAGGTCCCAGATTTCCCCCCGCAGAAACACGCTGATTGCTATGTTGCCTTTCCCGGCAAAACGGGACAAAGTGTATTTATGCCATGCCTCACCCTCAGTTATTTTTTCAATATCAATTATATCAATATCCTGTGGTTGTTCAGCGCCATTGTAGCCTTTCCATTTAGTATCCCATAAGCCATCCCCGGCAGAATATGCCGGGACAATAATCGTATTTACTCCATTTGATACCACTTGCCGGTAACTTTCTGGATACCAGGCATCTGCGCAAATGAGGATACTGGTTTTTCCTGATGGTACCTCGTATATAGGGAGATCTTCACCAGAGGGAGAAATAAAGGTGAGTTCATCTTCAATGGGGTATTGCTTCAGGGTAAGGTTTTGATCTACAGTACCATCATTATTAAAAACCATACTCGTATTAAATAGTGCGCCTTTTGTTGTTTTAATTTCTCCATTAGTAACCACAGGCTTGGGCAATACGATCGAACCAGGTACTATGGCTACCTCGTAATTGCGTGCCAATCTGGAAAATGTATAATTGTAGATTGCAGCCATTCGTTTGGCCTTCATTTGAAAGATTGCTTCCCGTACTTTGTCTGTAGCACCAGATCTGGAATAGTAATACACAAAGTTGAATAGATTTGAAAACACTGTAATCCGCATGGCTGCTTCAATGGATGAAGCAGAATAAACGGACTGTTTTTCACCAGCAGCAACCAGCCAGGTTCCAAGGTGTTCGGGAAGTGCTACAGTAGTATTTTTATTCAGTAATCCGGCTTTATTTGCTTCTTCAAAATAATACTCCATTTTGGCATAAAAGGATTGGGCACCCATGTAATCCCAGGAAGTCATGTAGGGTTGTATCCCAACGATATTACTTATCCCTTCGGGATGGTTTATTTGAATTGTCGCCGGGATATTTTTGTATTCGTATGGATTTGATTTGGTCCTTCCATACAAGGCCCATGTTAAATAAAGAGCTATAACGATAGCTATCGTTATCAGAAATCTTTTCATACAGGTAAGTAAGTATCCAGTTAAAGTACAAAATTAATATTCATACTAAATAAATGTTATATCCCACCTTAAGTTTTCATTATTTTTGCACACATAAATTAGAACACCGGTATTGAATTCTATTATTTATGAATACACCTTTTCAAGTCATATTTGAAGACAACCATTTACTCGTGGTTGGAAAACCTGCAGGGATGCTTGTACAGGGTGACGCTACCGGCGATGTCCCATTAGTTGAATTGGCGAAGGATTATATAAAAGAAAAGTATAATAAGCCTGGGAAAGTATTTTTAGGGGTGGTGCATCGCATTGATCGGCCTGTCAGTGGAATTGTTGTTCTTGCCCGAACCTCAAAGTCCCTTGAACGTATGAATAAAATATTCAGGGACAGGAAAGTACAAAAGACTTATTGGGCGGTGGTGAAAAAGAAACCCAGGCATAAGTCAGGGAAACTGGTCCATTGGCTCAAAAAAGATACAAAAAAGAATGTAGTTGCTGCATTTGATGAAGAAACGGATGGGACCCAAAAAGCAGAACTTAGTTACCGGTTACTTGGGAAATTAAATGATCATTATTTGCTGGAGGTATTGCCGCAGACTGGCAGGTCTCACCAAATCAGGGTTCAATTAGCGTCGATGGGCTGCCCGATACGTGGAGATATTAAATATGGATTTTCAAAGCCCAACCCTGATGGTTCTATAAATTTACATGCCCGAAAACTGTATTTCATTCATCCTGTTAAAAAGGAACCGATTGTATTTAAAGCTGCATTGCCGGAAAATGAATTTTGGGAACAGTTTTTATCACTTGAAAAGGTAATTGTAAAGGAGAAAGATATCAATAAACTTTATTAGAGTAGTGGAAAAGAGCCCCCGTTGGATTGAGAAATTAATGAAAAAATGGAAGCTTGAGAGTGTAAGGCAAGTATTCATTGTTCTTCTGGTATTTGCCTGTACAGGGATAACTGTATTAATTATAAAAAAACCATTAACTGCATGGCTTTATCCGGAGGGTAATTCAAGTAATTTATTTATAATTTCATACCTTATACTAATCCTGCCGGTGTACAATGTTTTACTCTTGTTTTATGGATTTATTTTCGGGAAATTCCGTTTTTTCTGGGAATATGAAAAAAAATTCTTCAGTAAAATATTCAGGATTAAGAATTAAACAGAGGTTTTACTGGTAATTTGTAGTGCCGAGGTGTGTTATTCTTCTTCGTCTTCTATCAATCCTTCGGCCAGAACGATTACCCTGTTGTTTAGTACTTCTACCACACCACCACTAACAACAACATCATCGATGCTTTCTTTGCTTTCGTATTCAATGGTGCCTTTAGCAAGAGTGCTAACTAACGGGGCATGATTATTTAATACCTGGAACGATCCGTCTATTCCCGGGAATGAAACAGAAATTACTTCGCCTTCAAAAACCTTTTGATCGGGGGTTATTATTTCCAGGTACATTTTTTACTATTCAGTTTCAGTTTCTGCTTCAGCCATCAGTTTTTCTCCTTTGGTTACGGCATCCTCAATATTTCCGACAAGGTTAAATGCAGCTTCCGGCAGATGATCATATTCACCATCCATAATCATATTGAAGCCCTTGATCGTATCTTTAATATCAACAAGAACACCAGGCAGACCGGTAAATTGTTCTGCAACATGAAAAGGTTGAGACAGGAATCTTTGAACGCGGCGTGCCCTGTGTACTACCAACTTATCCTCGTCAGAAAGTTCGTCCATACCAAGGATGGCAATAATATCCTGTAACTCTTTATATCGTTGAAGGGTCTCTTTCACTTTTTGTGCGCAGGTATAATGTTCGTCGCCAACGATTTCAGCTGTCAGGATTCTTGAAGTTGAATCAAGTGGATCTACTGCAGGATATATCCCAAGTTCGGCGATTTTCCTGGACAAAACTGTGGTTGCATCCAGGTGGGTAAACGTAGTTGCAGGTGCAGGGTCAGTAAGGTCATCAGCGGGCACATATACAGCTTGTACCGATGTAATTGAACCTCTCTTTGTTGAGGTAATGCGTTCCTGCATTGCTCCCATTTCTGTTGCAAGTGTTGGTTGGTACCCTACGGCTGACGGCATTCGGCCGAGCAGGGCAGATACTTCAGAACCGGCTTGTGTAAACCGGAAAATATTGTCGATAAAGAATAGTATATCCTTTCCCTGGCCCTGGCCATCGCCATCGCGGAAATATTCAGCAACTGTTAAACCAGATAATGCCACACGGGCACGTGCCCCCGGGGGTTCGTTCATTTGTCCAAACACCAGGGTTGCCTGTGATTTAATCAATTCTTTTTTATCCACTTTCGAAAGGTCCCAATTCCCTTCTTCCATGGATTTCAGAAACTCATCACCATATCGAATTACCTTTGATTCAATCATCTCCCTGAGCAGGTCATTCCCTTCGCGGGTTCGCTCTCCAACTCCGGCAAATACCGACATTCCGGCGTAAGCTTTAGCAATGTTGTTGATCAACTCCATAATAATTACGGTTTTACCAACACCAGCACCCCCGAATAAACCAATTTTTCCTCCTTTTACATAGGGCTCGATAAGGTCAATGACCTTAATTCCCGTGTACAGTATTTCGGAAGAGGTAGATAATTCTTCAAATTTAGGAGCTTCCCTGTGGATCGACATTCCGCCTTCATTTACAGGATCTTCAATCCCGTCAATTGCTTCACCAATTACGTTGAACAACCTGCCTTTTATTGCCTCACCGGTGGGCATTTTAATTGGGGAACCTGTATTAATCACTTCTGTACCCCGAACGAGCCCTTCTGTACCATCCATTGCAATTGTACGCACACGATCTTCACCTAAATGTTGCTGAACTTCCAGTATTATTGTACTTCCGTCAGGTTTAGTTACTTCCAGTGAATCCAGGATATTTGGTAGTTCTTCGTCACTTAGAAAGGCCACGTCTACTACGGGACCAATAACTTGTGAAACTTTTCCGGTTATTGCCATATTTACTTGTTGAAAATGCTCAAAAATTTCAGACTGCAAAGGTATGCTGAATCCAAAATAATGCAAAGGGATTTTAGAATATTTAGGAAATGGATTCTAGTTTTTTCCGGTCTAAAATAATCCTGAAGATAGTACCCCTGTCAACTTCAGAAAACTTAACATAGACTTTTCCGTTGTGGTAGTTTTCGATTATGCGTTTTGCGAGTGCAAGCCCGAGGCCCCAACCTCTTTTTTTGGTTGTAAAACCCGGTTGAAAAACCTGTCTGACCTTAGATTTTGGAATTCCTTTTCCATCGTCGATGATATCAACAAATACTCGCCAGTCACTTGCTTCCACTACCTTAATTGTAAGGTTCCCCTCACCTGTCATTGCATCTACAGCATTTTTAATAATATTTTCAATCACCCATTCAAAGAGTGGTGCATTGATTTTTGCGATGATTGAATCGTACATTGAATGTACCTGTATATTTACTTTGGATGATACCCTGCTCCTAAGATAGGTGACTGAATTATTTATTATTTCTATCAGGTTTTCTTCTTTCAGAATAGGTACAGAACCAATGCTTGAAAACCGCTCGGTAATCAATTTCAATTTGGCAATGTCTTTGTCGAGCTCTACGATGATTTGTTTGTCCTTGATGGTATCATCTGTCTTAAAAACTTCCAGCCAGGCAATGAGCGATGAGATGGGAGTACCCAGTTGATGCGCTGTTTCTTTTGCAAGCCCTACCCAGACGCGGTTTTGTTCTGCTGCTTTAGAATAATTGAATGCCAGGTAGGCGATAACTCCAAAAATGGCTATTACGCTTAATTGAACATACGGATAGTAGATGAGTTGGGTGAGAATAAAAGAGTTTCTGTAATAAATATACTGGGTATCATAGACTTCACCATTTATTGGATCCCTGATTTTGACCTCGATTGGTTCATACTCACTTTTCATTTTACTAAGTTCTACCTGAAGAGCTGCATTAATTCTGCCCGTCGACCAGCTTGAATCGATATCGATGTTCCGCTGGCTTACAATTTGATCTTCTGTATCTATCAGTATTGTCGGAATGGAATTGTTTTGAAACAGGATTTCCTCAGTAATAAAATAAAGATCGTTTCTTGAATTCTCATTAATGGTGTATTCAAGACTCCTGGCAAAAAGTTCTATCTGACGCTTTTCCCTTTGTTTAAGTTGGTTAACCAGGATATTTGTATAATAAATGGAACCAAAACTTATAAGGACGGAAAAACTCAATACAATCCATTTAAATGAGGATTTGATTTGGTAGATATTAAGAACTTCCGGGCCTGTAAATGGGTTTACCATTAACTTAAAAAGCTATTTGGCTTTAAATTAAAGAAAATTGAAGCGCAGCCCAACCAAACCTGTTAAATATTCTGAGTTAATTAAAGTGGAACCTAAATTTTCATCATGATCCACTTCATCAACACCTTGTACGAAACCTTGGAGCCATGCGTAAGAATTCCAATTCGATAAATGCGCGAAGCAACCCAAATTGTAAATACAAACCCACAGATGAGTAATATCATTGATAAAGCCAGTTCCCACATAGGCAGGCCAAAAGCTATTCGGCCCATCATCGCAATTGGTGAGGTAAACGGAATGATGGAAAACCAAAAACTTGCCGAACTATCAGGATCTTCAAGAATAAATACCGAAAGACCAATAAAGGCAATAATAATGGGTACAGTGATCGGAAACATAAATTGTTGTGCATCTGACTGGTTATCTACAGCAGAACCTACGGCTGCAAACATGGCACCATAAAACAGGTACCCACCAACAAAATAAAAGATAAAGGTGACCGCAAGCATCCCAAATGGAATAGTGGCAATCATATCTACGATGTGCTGTGCTTTAGAATCTGGAATTGCAGCCATGACTTCAGCAGAATCTACATTTTGCATCACGGATTCCATGGCTGCTTCTGAAGTATTAGACAATCCAAAATAACTTAATACCGCGGTACTCAATACCGATACCAGTAAAACCCAGATAAGAAGTTGGGATAAACCAACTGCTGCAATGCCCAATACTTTACCCATCAATAAATAAAAAGGGCGTACCGATGAAATTAAAA
>CAZONK010000200.1:0-6297 GCA_964581095.1 uncultured Roseivirgaceae bacterium | reverse complement strand
ATAAATTTGTAGAATAATGGTTTTCTTACCTGGTACATGATCGGTTTTAACTATAAGCTAAATAGCTATGTATATTATCTAAAATTAACATTGTGAATTGACATAATCAACTTAGTTCCCTGACAGGGCTACATGTTTCAATTCATTTTAAAAATTTTTCAATTTCACCCCAAAACAATAATGGATCTACATCTTGTAAATCATTATGACCACCCCCTTTTATTGTTATCATATTTTTATCCCCCACAAATGTATCCATCAGTTTTTTCCCCATTTCATAGGGCACAAGCTCATCTTTATCTCCATGAATAATTAATACTTTGGATTTGATATTGTTGATTTTCTCCAGGGAATTAAAAGAGTTACCGGCAATAAATTTGAGAAATCCCATTCCCATGGCAGTTGCCATTTCCTTTCCTGAGGTTAACGGAGTGACCAATATTACACCATTAAAATTCCTATTTTGAGCGATGTGGACTGCAACTGTTGTTCCGAGGGACCGGCCAAATATTGTAATATATTTTTCCTCATATTCTAAATTGTCGATTGCATATCTTACCGCTGATTCACCGTCGATGAAAATTCCTTGTTCGTCAGGTTTCCCGGTACTTTTCGAATAACCCCGGTAACTTACTAAAAGTACATCCTGATTCATTTCATATAACCGCAGGGCATATTCAAAACGGCCGTAAAGATTTCCGGCATTGCCATGAAAATAAATAATCAAAGGATGTTTTTCCTCATCGTGCCGAAAGAGGAATGCCTGCAAAGTCTCTCCATCCGATGTTAGAATCTGTTGTTCAGAAACAAAATCAGGAATGTTTTCTTCAGGTATTGCACTTTTTGTGTCCGGATAAAATGTTATTTTATCTTTTATTCCCACGATCAATAAAGCAGTAATTATTAAAATTATAATAATACTATAAATAGTTGTTTTTCGGGTCATTGCTTAGGTTGATAATATTTTTGAATTATATGCCATTTTGCATGTAAATATATCATTTACCGTTCATGGTTTATCAGTTGGATAACCTGGTAAACTATTGTAGCATTGAATAGATGTCATTATTAACTGACCGTATGTTTAGTCATCCGGTTTCAGGAATTGATGTTTCCAAAATTTTAAAATAAATTATTATGATCATTCGCATTCTAATTTTGTTGGTTTTTGTTCCGGCAACCTTTGTCTTTGCCCAACAACCAATTCGGCAATCAACCGAATCAACTACCAGGGCCATTCGGAGGGATGTACCACTTACAAATTCTATCCTGAAGGCTTTCGAGGCTGGTACACGTGATTTTACAGGCCGGCCGGGACCTGATTACTGGCAGCTGCAGACTGATTACACTATTAATGCCAGTCTGAATCCACAAACCCAGACAATATCGGGTGTAGAAACGATTGTAATACACAATAACAGTACGGAAGAAATGAACAGTATCGTCTTAAAGCTTGACCATAACATTTTTCGTGCTTTTGTACCGCGTGGCTATTCGGTACCTGCAGAAACTACCGAAGGAATGATTATTACATACCTTAGTGTAGATGGGGAAGAAGTAAACCTGATGGCCCGGTCACGTCCTCGTAGAAGAGGCGAAACCTTGCAACCACGATTGGAGGCTTTTGGCCTGGATCAAACGGTTGCCAGGATCTCACTGGAAAACCCGGTGAAATCCCAAAGCACGGTAACGCTTGAAATAGCCTGGAATACGAAACTCCCGGGCGGCCCCAATGGCAGGGGACACAGAATGACACAACGATGGGACAATACCCTGTTCCAACCTACGCAATGGTATCCGAGGGTTGCCAAGTATGATGACTTGCGTGGCTGGAAGACGAGCGTGTATTTAGGACCTGCGGAATTCTTCAACAATTTCGGAAGGTTTGATGTAAAAATTGATGTACCCGCAGGATGGATCGTGAGCGGTACGGGTGTGCTGCAAAACCCTGAAGAAGTACTTACAGATGTTGTAAGGGAGCGCCTTTCCAAAGTCCTTGATTCAGATGATGAAATAACGATTGTAGGAGAAGACGAAAGGGGGGCCGGAAAGGCCACCGCAGAAGGTGAGAACCTTGTATGGCACTTTGTAGCTGAACAGGTAAATGATTTTGCCTGGGCAACATCGCCAGACTATGTGTGGAAAGCCACCAGGGCAACTATTCCCGGTAAGGGACCAATCCCCATTCACATGGTGTATCTTCCCGATCGTGCGAATAGATTTGAACGCGCGGGTGAACTCACCCGGCATGCGCTGGAATTTTATTCTGATCTTTGGGCCCCATATCCTTTTCCACAGTTAACACTGCAGGATGGTCCAAGTGCCGGTATGGAATATCCTATGGTAATCAACTCCAACCAGGGCGCGGCCGATCACGAAGCAGCGCACCAGTGGTGGCCCATGATGGTTGGCACCAACGAAACGAGGTATGGATGGATGGATGAAGGATTTAATTCTTACATGAATATCCTGTCCCGGGCCCACAGAAATGGTGAAAAACCCAAACTGGATAATTTAGGCAGGCTCTATGGTAACATGAGTGGCAATGAGGATGAAGCGCCGATGATGTGGATTGCAAATTATGCAGGCAATGGCTACGGTTACCAGACCTATCGCAAAGCACCCCTGATGCTTTCTATGCTGGGTGGCTTGGTAGGGGATGAAGCAGTGCAAAAAGCAATGAGCGAATACACAAAAGTCTGGAGTTTTAAGCATCCTTCTCCCTGGGATTATATCTTCTTTATGAACAATGCGCTGGGGCAGGACCTGGAATGGTTCTGGTATTACTGGCTCTGGACCACCGAATCTGTTGAAAGTTCAATTCAAAATGTGTCAAAAAGCGGAGATAAGACTACCGTAACGATCCACCAGGCCGGCCAGATGCCTTCACCGGTCGTACTAAAGGTAGAATTCGACCCAGAGGGGGCGGGGGCTGCAATTAATCCAATGTCCAATGCAGAAATGATTGATGAAAATACTGCCATTGTCACATGGCCTGTGGATGTATGGTTTGGAGGGGATCGCACCTTTGATGCGGTGCTTGATTTTGGCCCTGGAAAAATTATAAAAATTACATTCGATCCTGCAGGCCGGTTCCCGGATAGCAATACCGATGACAATGTATGGCAAAGGGGAAAAGTTGTGAAAAAGTAAATTCAGGAGCCAGGAACAAATGACTACACTAGAACAAAAAGTAGATTCTTTTCTAGCACTTGCGAAAATAGCAGTTGTAGGCGTTTCACTCACCAGTGATAAAACCGGAAATTATATTTACCGCAAACTAAAAAAAACAGGAAAATCTGTGTTCCCTGTTCATCCGAAAGCCACCAATTTCGATGGAGAGAGGTGTTATCCGGATGTGAAATCTATTCCCGGAGGTGTAGATGGTGCGGTTATTGTAACCCGGCCGGAAATCACTGAGGTGATTGTAAGAGATTGTGCAGAGGCAGGAGTGAAGATGGTTTGGATGCATCAATCCTTGCTTAAGAAAGCAGGAAGTGTTTCACATAAAGCTGTGGAATTCTGCAGGGAGAATGGAATTGATGTAATAGACGGTTCATGCCCTATGATGCATTACAAACCAATAGATTTTGCACATAAGTGTATGGGCTGGATGATGAGGGTTTCGGGGAACATGCCCGTATAAATCGTCTCCTGACAGGTAGATATGCCGGAAGAATGAATGGTCAGGTTCGGATTATCAAGATATGATGGATAGTCGATTTTATTGGTATTTCATTTCTTATGGTTGAGTTTATGGATAATAGCCTTATACTTATCGTCAAATCGTTGATTCAACCATTCATCAATCACATCCTTTCGAAATCTCCACTCTCTACCAAGCTTAACTGCAGGTATATTTCCTTTCTGGGCCCAAATATAGATAGTCTGTGGTTTCATTTTCAATTGTGCACATTTATTTAAATTTCTCCATTTTTCTAAGTTGTTTATTGATATCTCTCCAAACATCTTTGAAATTCGGTAGTTCCTTAATCTGGTGACTTAGGTTATCCTTCCACGCATTTTCGAAAGTTTTCTTTTTCCCTGTGATCTTTTCGACAAATTCGGAGGGATCCTGCCCTTTATGTTCGGCTTTTCGTAAGAATTCGTAAAATACATCTTGTAATTCAACTCCTTCGGTATTAATTAAATATTCGAAATCGTACAAGTCTCTTGGTAATGTTCTTCCCATCAATGCTGCCATCTTTTCAATTACTACTTCTTTTAAGTTATAACATTGAACTGTGAATCCATCTTCTTCTACAAGATCTGAATATTGATTTCTTATAGTTCGATGCTCAACATCAAATTCCAATTTCTCACCTCTGGTTATATCCAGTTTCACACGGTCACCATTACCACCCAATGGGCCAACATAATCAACATAAAATTTGATGCTTTTCGTTGACTTATGAATATCCTTAGATTCATCTGAAATTGAAAGGTCAATATTGGCAGCTTCCCTTATTTTGGCAAACACTTTGTTGAAAGCCGTGTACATACTATCATTTGAAATTTCATTTTCTATATCGGGATTAATTGTGAAGTCCATATCTTCTGAATAGCGATATCCTTCAATGTGGATTTTTTTAATACAAGTACCTCCTTTGAAGATAAGTGCATGTTTCAATAGTGTATTGTTATATATCCCCCATAATAGCCATGATATTATGTAGTCCTTTTCAATTTGTTGTTGTCTAACTCCTTCCTTACTGGATATCTTATTTAGTTCTCCGGATTTAATCATGTGTATATCGAATTTTTAATTGTTTCGGTATCTACATTAATTTTTAAACCGAACCTGGAATTTTTACGCCCATGGTCTGGCGCTGATGTATCCAGTAAAGAAAAACCGGTCCCTATTTTTTGTAACATCCCTTCATGGGATGAAGTCCAGTTAACATGGACTAAGTCACATATGTAAAGGTATCGCTTTATAGCTGTTAGACTTCCGTTTTGAATGAGATACCCCAATAATTTGTCTAAGCTTACCTTATGCCTTGTCTCGAAGATCACCCTTCCGATTTCAATCATACCACCGCATAGATGTGGCCTGGTAACAGCATCTACCAGTGTTTTTTCCAAGTCACTTACCATTACTTTATCATGCGGATTAATCCAGGTGCTTTTAAATCCAAAAAATCGAGTTGGTGTATGTGTTACATACTGGAATTCAATTCCTCGTATATTTCTTAAGGATGGTGTAATTTGCCGGTTGGTAACGATGATTTCTTTTAAGCTGGGTTGTGTTATCAGTCCTTGAATCTGCATGGCAGAATAATACCCAATATAGTATTTCCTGTCTTTCATTATATATTTTGCAACCAGATGCCAATCAGGAATATAATTTTCAGCATCTGCGCTAACCGGTACAATGTGGTACAAACTTCTATTCAACTTGATTAACTTTCCCTGATCGATCATTCGAGAAAGAACTTTTGATAAATAAAATTTATCTGTACCAGAATATTCTTTAACAACCTCCTGATATGAAAAACAATCCTGATCATTACCAGAAAATCTTTTGATTATATCCCAACTAAGTTCACTTTTCATGTACTAGATGTTTATTACTTTAATATTGTAAGTATAATAACATTTCAAATATAATAAATATCTATTTGCGGACAAATATTATTGAATTATTGGTATATAAATAGCATATACAAGTATAATAAATATCCAAACGGTTATATTATCACCTACTTCGGATCATTGCTGCTTACAAATGCAATTGCTTTTTTAGTAAAACCAGCCCATCTGTCAGCATGTTTGAATGGTAACGAAACCCACCCTTTCATTGGTTTGTCAGGAGCATATAGATGAGAACCGATGCATGAATCCTTTAGCTTTAGCGCTTCATGCTGTACTTTTTCATCAAGTTTGAAAAGCATATTATCTTTCCATAAAATTGCCGCAGCTTTTCCATTTATTGTTTTAATGCAGGATGCACCAAACATTTCCCCTGGAATGGCATCGGGTACTTCGTTTACAATTTGATGAAACAGCTCTTCTGAACTGGACATAATTCTTTCCTAAACCTTCGGCAACTCCCACCCATTGCTATACTTTGCCCCAATCATCGCCGTAGCATCCACATCATTTATAAATGAATGCTTCTCATTGTCCCAATAGATTTTCTTGCCTGTCCGATAAGCAATATTGCCCATGTGCGCATTGATGGCTGCTGTGCTACCGCTAAAAGGGGTGCATGCAGCGTTTGTGGGATCATTTTTACGGATTGAGTCAATAAAGTTCTTTGTATGATAATCCAGATAATTTCCCTGGCTTCCCTGG
>CAZONK010000199.1:0-6318 GCA_964581095.1 uncultured Roseivirgaceae bacterium | reverse complement strand
AAAGCCTTAGGAACGGTACAGCGTTTATGGGTGCATTAATTGGTTCTTTCCTGGTTTTGTTACTGGTGGCAAAAACACTCATGTTCCTTGTAAAGAAGTTTTTTCCGTCAGGATGGAGCTTTGTATTGCGACAGAGTTTGTCAAATCTTTTCCGGCCTCAAAACCAGACAACAGTATTGGTAGTGGTTATAGGACTTGGTGCATTTTTGGTTTCAACATTACTTCTGATACAGAATTCATTGCTGAACCAGGTGGAGTTCATGGGTTCGGAAGAAAGGCCCAATACTGTTTTGTTTGATATTCAACCTGCCCAGAAAGATGCTGTTATTGAGTTAGTAAATAAGCATGGTTTACCCATTCAACAATTGGTACCGATTGTTTCTTCAAGATTATCAATGATAAAAGGCAGGCTGATTGGTGATTTACAAAAGGATACATCGGACCACATGCCCAACTGGGCACTCACCCGTGAATACCGGGTTACCTATAGAGATTCCTTATTAGATTCTGAAAAAGTAGTAAAAGGTAAATTTTTTCTGGGCGAAGTCCAACCCAATGACAGCATTTGGGTGTCTATTTCCGAGAATATGGCTGAGACATTAAAAGTGGATATCGGAGATGAAATAATTTTTGACGTGCAAGGAGTACCAATTACCACCTATATTGGCAGCTTGAGGGAGGTAGATTGGCAGCGGATTCAGACAAATTTCATATTTGTTTTTCCAAAAGGTGTTTTAGAGTCGGCACCACAATTTTATGTATTGATGACACGGTCAGATACGAAATCAAAGGGAGCCAGATTCCAGCAGGACCTGGTACGTATGTTTCCGAATGTGTCGGCAATCGACTTGCATCTGATTTTACAAACAATCGATGAATTCATGAGTAAAGTCGCCTTTGTTATACAGTTTATGGCATTATTTAGTATCGTAACCGGATTGATTGTTCTGGCAGGTGCAGTTATCAATAGTAAATACATTCGATTAAAAGAGAACGTTTTACTTAGAACTCTCGGAGCCTTAAAAAAACAAATTATACAAATGACACTTTTGGAATATGGGTATTTGGGTTTACTGGCAGGATTCACTGGGATTATTTTATCACTTTTAGGTTCATGGGGACTTACAATATTGTTTTTTGATATTAGTTTTGTCCCTGACTATGTTGGCTTAGTGGTTGTGTGGTTTAGTGTTGCATTTATTACCATGTTTATTGGCTGGCTAAACACACGTGATATTATCAATAATTCGCCATTGGAGGTACTCAGGAAGGAGGTGTAGATGAATCGATTGGTATCAGCAGGGCTTCTTTTATTTCTAGTAATTTTCACATCCCTGGTTCATGCGAACACGGAATCCAGGGGAGTATTGCGTTTCATTGAAAATAAAGGTCAATTCAATGAGGAAATCCTCTATTATGCTGATTTTAAAGGAGGAACCATATATCTCTATAAGGACAAATTCGGATTCTTGTTTGTTGATTATGGGCCAAAAATCCATGATCACTTTAAGGTGGGAGAATCAAAAAACAAAGAGATTGCCCGTAGTGATATTGGCGGAGGAAGCTCTAAGATTAATGGACATTTTTATACAGTTATGTTCGCTGGTTCAAATGCTGATACCAGGGTGGAAGCTTATTACCCTGGAACTGAATACTACAACTATTTTATTGGAAATGACCGCTCGAAATGGGTGTCAAAGGCCCGTTCTTTTGGCGAAGTTGTTTACCACGATATCTACACCAATATCGATTTAAAAATCTACAGTACATATGATGGATTGAAATATGATTTTATAGTTAAACCCGGATCGGATCATGATGATATTCGATTGGTTTATGACGGGTTGTCTCAACTTGGTCTGAGGGATGGTAAATTATATTTGAATACTTCTATAAGCGAAGTAGTAGAACAGGTTCCTGTGTCATATGATGAGAAAGGAAATGAGGTAAGAACAAAGTATGTTTTTAATAATAATGAATTATCATTTGACTTTCCTGAATCGTACGATCGTACTCAGATCCTTATAATTGATCCGTTACTTATTTTTTCAACGTATTCTGGTTCTGCAGCAGATAACTGGGGCAACACCGCAACTTATGACCCCAGTGGAAACCTGTATTCCGGAGGTATGACCAATCATGTCCGTGGAGGTACATTTTTGGGTCAGTTTCCGGCTACACCCGGTGCATTTCAAACCGATTACGGTGGTGTCTGGGATGTTGCAATTCTAAAGTATGATTCAACAGGTTCTGATCTTATTTACGCAACATACCTGGGAGGAGAGCAGTCTGAAGTTCCTCAAAGCCTGATTGTAAACAACAAAGGAGAATTGATAATTCTGGGTGTCACAAGTTCATTGGAGTTCCCGGTGCTTGACCATGCATATGATACCACGTTCAATGGAGGAACAAGTACCACATTGTTCGAACAAAGTGTTTCCTATGTAAATGGTTCAGACCTTTTTGTTGCAAAATTAAGCCCGGATGGTGACCAGCTACTAGGTAGCACATATATTGGAGGTACACTCAACGATGGCCTGATCAATACTTATGATGAACTGGTTAAGAACTATGGAGACCAGTCCAGGGGGGATGTTATAGTTGATTCAAATGACAATATTTACATTGCTTCGCGATCGACTTCAGAAGATTTTCCTGTAGTAAATGGCTTCCAGCAATTATTTGGAGGAGGAAAGACAGACGCTTTGGTGTTTTCATTGAACGATTCATTATCAAAATTGAACTGGAGCACCTATTACGGGGGGCTTGGCGAGGATGTTGCCCTGTCAATTAAATTAACCCCTGGAAATGATATATATATTGCAGGTGGTACAAATAGCATAAACCTGCCCACCACTCCCAATACGTTGCATCCTTTGCCGACGGGGAATATTGATGGATACATAGCAAGTATTTCTTCAGATGGAAGTAAACTCTTAGCGGCTACGTATATTGGCACTACTGATTATGATCAGGCATTTCAAATGGACCTGGATTCAGATGGGAACGTTTATGTAGTTGGGCAAACACGTGGGGCATTTCCCGTATCAGATGGGACTTATTCCAATCCCGAGAGTGGACAGTTTGTCCAAAAATTAAATGCACAATTAACGACTTCCATTTTTTCCACTGTAATTGGTGCCGGCCGGGATGAACCCGATATTTACATCACGGCATTTTTGGTGAATGACTGCGACAATCTATACATCAGTGGATGGGGCAGCCCCGAATTATCAACTGAGCGTGGCACATTTTATGGCAAGGACTACGTAAGTACGAATACGATAGGTATGCCTATAACACCTGACGCAGTTCAAAATTTTACTTCCGGTTCGGATTTTTATCTTGCTGTATTTACAGATGATATGTCCGAACTTCTCTATGCTACATATTATGGCAGTAGTTCATCGTTTGTGCATGTTGATGGTGGTACAAGCCGTTTTGATAAGCGGGGTATTGTTTACCATGCGGTGTGTGCAAGTTGCAGTATAGGTGATTCGAGCTTCCCTACTACCTCAGGTGCCTGGGCAGAAGAAAATGGTAGCAGTGGTTGTAATAATGCTGCATTTAAATTTGATCTGGCTTCGTTGAATGCCCGGATCAGGACGAATTCACCCGAACTGGATCAACCGGGCCTGCAGGAGGGTTGCCCGCCGTTTACAGTTGCTTTTGAAAATGTGAGTGTGGGTGGACAAATTTATGAATGGGATTTTGGGGATGGTTCGGATACAATTTCCATGGCAAGAGATACTATATTTCATACTTTTGAGAATTCAGGAACTTACCAGGTGGCACTAAAAGCTATCGATTCGAGCACCTGTGCAGAGGAAGATTTTGCATACACAACAATCAATGTAACCAATACAAATTTTAATGTTAGCAATGGTGCAACAATTTGTGGTGGGGATGTAGCCAATATTTCAGCCTCAGGAGCAGTATCATATAAGTGGAGTCCATCAAGAGGATTAGAAAACCCGGAACAGTCCAATCCTCAAGCCTCTCCGGATACTACCACTATTTATTTTGTATATATGATCGATAAAAATGGATGTGAATCTGAAGATTCTGTAAGAGTAAGTGTGATTCCGGAAATAAAGCCTGCTATCACTTTTGAAGAACGGTCAAGATGCGATGAAACTCCTACTATTAACTTTATAAATGAGAGTGAGAATGTTGATTCATTTTCATGGGATTTCGGTGGATTAGGATTTTCTGAAGAAGAAGACCCCTCATTTCGGTTTGAGGAGGGAGAGCATGAAGTGAGAGTTTCTTTGTTTAATAAGCAGTGCGTAAAGGAACTGGTTTTCCCATTTAGTATAGAAAAACTATTTATACCCAATGTGGTGACACCCAATGGTGATGGTAAGAACGACACATTTGAGATTCGTTCTTTCTGGCCGGTCAGGTTGTTAATATTTACCAGGTCTGGGAAGGAAGTTTTTGCCAGCGAATTGTACCAAAATGACTGGGGTGGTGAAGGACTATCCGCGGGTATTTACTACTATGAAGTTACTTTCCCTGATTTTGAAACATGCAACGGTTGGATTGAATTGATGTATTAGATATCCAACTGATTTTGGAATTGAAATTATAATAATCACAAGGCAAAATTGCATAATTATACCATTTATATTATACGGTAAAATATCCTGTTATTTTCATCACTTTAAAGACTGAAAATTTTCGAATAAACTTGCTTTAACAATTGAATTAAACTTTCTTGCCACCTCCAATTTATAATCACCTAAAACTAAATTCATTAAGTTGGTGCAATTTTTAAGAAACATACACTTAATACAAATACGCAAATGGCTAAAGATTCGGAAAGTTATAATTTACCCAGGGTTTTGTTTATGGCATTTGTTGCAGCCATTGGAGGATTCTTATTTGGATTTGATAGTGGAGTAATTAATGGGACAGTTGATGCTATACAGGTTGCTTTTGATTCTGATGCCGCAGGCACTGGATTCAATGTGGCTTCGGTACTACTGGGATGCGTAGTTGGTGCATTCTTTGCCGGAACATTTGCTGATAAATTTGGAAGAAAACCCATGATGCTTGCCAGCGCATTGGTATTTATGATCAGTGCCTGGGGTTCGGGAATGGCCGGGGGTTCTCTTGAGTTTGTTATCTATAGACTAATTGGAGGTCTTGCGGTAGGTGCTGCCAGTATTTTGGCACCGGCATATATCAGTGAAATTGCACCTCACAAAATCAGGGGACGACTTGCCACCTTACAACAATTAATGATCGTAATTGGATTGTTTTCAGCATTTATTAGCAATTACTGGCTGGTTGGTGTTTCAGGTGGAGCAGATGCGGAATTATGGATGGGTTTCCAGACCTGGTCCTGGATGTTCTGGGTTGAAATAATTCCTGCTGGAGTGTTTTTTGTTGTTTTAATTTTCATACCTGAATCACCGAGATACCTTGTAGCTGCAAACAAATCTGATGCAGCCCTTGATGTCTTGACCAAAATATCCAATGCCGCGCAAGCAGCGGTAAAAGTCGATGATATCAAATCAACGGTAAGAGAGGGTAGCAAGCCTCGTTTAAGTGACATAATCAGTAAATACACAGGTAAAATACATCCCCTGGTTTGGGTTGGGATTGGACTTGCTGTGTTACAGCAGTTTACCGGCATTAATGTTATTTTTTATTATGGCGCCACTCTTTGGCAGGCTGCAGGATTTACCGAAGCGGATGCTCTATTGACAAATGTTATCAGTGGCAGTGTTAATATTTTTTTTACATTCGTTGCCATCGTGCTTGTCGATAAATTGGGTAGAAAACCACTACTGTTGGTTGGTTCAATAGGTCAGGCACTTATGTTGGGAGTACTTGCGTACCTTTTCGGTACGGCAAGCGTTGATAGCGCAAATAATCTTATTTTGGAAGGGAGCAATGGTACCTATGCTTTAATAGCCGCTAATGCATACATCGCCTTCTTTGCAGCGTCCTGGGGACCAGTAATGTGGGTGATGCTTGGTGAGATGTTTCCAAATCAATATCGGGGAGCTGCTCTGGCAATATGTGGGATTGCCCAATGGGGTTCAAATTTTACCATCACCATGACATTCCCAATAATGCTAAGGTATTTAGGCCTTGGGGTTTCATACGGTGTGTATGCCATGTTTGGATTCATAGCCTATTTCTTCGTTAAGTCCTTTGTAAAGGAGACAAAGGGTAGAACACTGGAAGAAATGTCCCGGGAGCAGGAAGAAATTGAAAAAATGCACTCAGAACAAACTGCATCCTGAAAATTTTGTAACTATTCAGGAGACCAAATGGTATTAATGATTCATTTATGGATGTAAA
>CAZONK010000198.1:0-6319 GCA_964581095.1 uncultured Roseivirgaceae bacterium | reverse complement strand
GTGAGTACCTGTAATAGTAACAGTTCTTGTTACATTTTTCTCGGCAACGAATGCTTCGAAAAACTTACCACGGTCACTTCTTCTTTCAGAATACCTCAGGTCAGATCTTCCTTGCTGGAAATAAAATGCAACATCATTCGGTTCAAGTTCCTCCTGGTTGTTGTATCCATGGGATGCATACGCAGGATAGTAAGCAGAATTAACTAATCTGCTGGTAGTAATCAAACCTGTTGCAATCGATAATCGATCGGTTTCTATAGTTTTTCCATTTTTTGGATCTAATGCAACACCTTTTATATCCAGATCGCCTCGACTCAATGATTCATCGTATGCGAAAGAGAAACTCCGGTTAACCACCGGTGCAGTTGTTGCTGCATCAGGAAATTCATTTGCATTAAACTCGATTGTTCCTAGAGGCATGTCTGTATCGCCAGACTTATAAAAAGTATTAATCGAATATACTTTTCCCTTTTGGAGCATTTTAACAGGAAGTGTTGCAGATATATCAAAATTTACAGAATCAGCATGTACTTCCAAAGGGTTGGGATTAACAGTTAAGTTTTGGTCCTTTGCCATTTTTGCCATCTTGCTTAAAGAACAGCCGGAGAATGTAAGAACCACGCTTAAGATAGCCAGGTAAAACAGTTTTTTCATTTGATCAGAATTAATTGAAATAGTACAAATTTTATGCGAAATTATTGCTATAATATATCTAATGCAATTTTTTAAATATATATTTATCATATAAACCAATGGCCATTTGTCATGTTTTGTATATTTGTACCATAGATAATAAAATGAAGAAACTGCAGAATTTTTTTGAGGATAAAGCATACGGTGTTTGTACACGGTTGGGTGAAAAAATGGGTGTTGCTACTTCGAGCATTCGACTGTTTTTTATTTATGCTTCTTTTCTAACATTTGGGTCACCCGTAATTGTCTATTTACTTCTTGCATTTGTTATGAATATGCGCAAACATTTGCGGAGAAACAGGAATACCGTTTGGTATTATTGAGTATTTAAAATTCGAGGTCCGTAAATTTCTTTTTTCTATTCAGGAAATAATTAATAACAATACTTTTTTGGTATATCTGGTCGTTTTTTTGTCGAGGAACCAGCCAGTTAGATTTGGCAAATTTCCTTTTACCAATCGTTTTTTTAAGGTCGAACCAAAAATGAAAATGTGCTTTGAAGACAGCCATTGCGTCCGCTATGGAATCTTGAAACAGGAATTTGAAGAAAGCAATTGAATCAAAAGACGCCCTAAGGGGGAGTTTCCACCAAAGTTTTCCCTGATCTTCATTCTTAACAAACATACTCAGGCCATTTCTGAAGTTAAAATAGGTTTTTTTTGGGTTTGAGGCCGATAGCGTACCACCGCCAACATGATATACTGTACTACTACCGTTATAATAAATCTTATAACCGGCATTCTGAATTCGCCAACACAGGTCAATTTCTTCCATGTGTGCAAAAAAGTCTTCATCAAACCCACCGAGCTGATGAAATACATCACTTTTTATAAATAAGCAAGCTCCTGAAGCCCAAAAAATCTGCTTGATGTCATTGTATTGCCCTGCATCTTCTTCCATATTCTGGAAAAGCCTACCACGACAAAATGGAAACCCCAGGAAATCGATATATCCGCCGGCTGCACCGGCATATTCGAATTTATTCTTATTGTCATAGGAAAGAAGTTTTGGCTGGCAAGCTGCAATTGAGTTGTCACGACTCATTAATTCAATAATCGGGTGGATCCAGCCTTCAGTAACCTCGATATCTGTATTTACAAGTACATAGGTATCTGCAGCTACTTGTTTTAATGCCTCATTGTAACCTCCGGTATATCCTTTATTTCCATTGATACGAATAAGTTTTACATCGGGAAAATTATTTTCGATGAGTTCAGCTGAACCATCATCAGAGCCATTATCAGCTACAATTACCTGGTGACCCTTACTGAAAGAAACCACAGAAGGTAAAAACCTTGTCAAAAAGTGTTTACCATTATAATTGAGAATGACTACCGCAACAGTCATTACATCATTCCACTTAAATCTAAACCGGGAATATTGGGTATAATATCAGATGTTTGTTTTTTGATTTCTTCTTTTGCTAAAATATCTGCTTCTCCCAATGCCTTGTTTGTAGCAGCAATTATCAAATCACGCATCATTTCTTTGTCTTTCAAATTCACAATGTCGTCATCTATTTCAAGATTTACCAATTGTTTAGCTCCATTTACAGTAGCTTTTACCATTCCTGCACCCGCTTCTGAAGTAACTTTTATGTGTACAAGATTTTCCTGAACATCCTTCATTTTCGCCTGGACCTCTTTCATCTTGCCAAGCATTTTCATCATATCAAACATATAAATAAATGATTTTTGAATAATTCATACCTTATAACAAAGGTACTATTAGTTTTTAAGCAATGTCACAATTCCGGATCGTGAAATTTTTAATCCTTGAAAATCTACCGCATTTGCTAAAAAAGTGTAACTATCTGCAGGTATTTTCGACCCATTAAAGGTACCATCCCATCCTTCTTCAATATCGTTTGTCGAAAACATTACCTGCCCCCACCTGTTATAAACTTTAAGATCATAGGTATCAATAAATAAATGCTCAGGTTTGAAAAGGTCGTTCAACCCGTCATTATTGGGTGTAAAAGCAGTAGGAAAATGTAATTGTGCCCGGCGAGCTTCATTAATTTTATTTGAATGAATTGGTTTTAATAATGTATTTGATGGGCTTGCTTCAATTTCATAACTCAATATTTGATCAATCTGGCCATCAATTGCATCATCATAATTGAATGCAACTCCCAGGGGAATTGATTCAAAAAGTACCCCGTTAATATCATACTTCAAAAGGGTATAGTCAGAAATACTATCTTTTAATCCGGTGAATTCTGTCCACTGAAGCGAAACCGATCCATCGGAATTACTCTTACCCTGTAAAAAAATACTACAAATTTGTGCCGTTGGTTTCGACACATTTGTACACACATCAAGGTATTGATGCGTATAGCATGTTTGTGAATATATTTTCAAATCAGTAGCTATGAATTTAGTATTTACGATGGCAGTATCTTTTGTTATAACATTGCTATTATTATCATATTGTACAATATACGCCGTATCCATCGTGGTCAGGTCCCATTCCAGTCGGATACCATCACTAACAATATCTACTGCCAGATCTTCAATTATTGGTGGAATGTCTGTTGAGAAGGAAATTCCGCAAACGGTGGTGGAAAGACTTTCGGAACCATCATTATAAACTGTAGTTACAGAATAACAATACTCAGTTTCACAATTAACCTGTATGTCATTGAATTTACTTTGCCCCGATGGTACTGTAATATAGCTGGCAATTGAATTTCTACTTATCCGATATTCTTTTTCGTTTCCTGTTAAAATATTCTTCCAACTAACCTCGTTTTCATTATTTTTTAACAATAATGAGGATGTGATAGTGCATATTTCATTTGAATTTACACGGTTACCACCACAAGGGTTTAGTGCAGCGATACGGAAACAGAAAGAATTACTGTCGGGCGAGAAATTTGGGATCACCAGCAAGGAATCGGATGGGGTAAGATCAGTAAAAAACTGGTATAACTGGTTATTCCCCTGTGATACTTCCATCCTGTAATTTACATTTTGCGGCAGGTTAAATCTCAAAACTATTCTGTCAAGTGTATCGATCTCCATCGTGCTGATAAATGGTGGTATGATGACCGGAGAAGATGTGAACTGCGTCGATGAAACACCACAATTGTTGGGGGCATTATTTAGTCTTCCTGTTAATGTAATTGTATAGGTAGATGCGGTACTGTAAAAATGAATGGGATTGGGGTCACCTGCATTTGATGTAATTACTGTTCCATCTCCGAAATCAACAATATATGAATTATAAAAATTATCCAGAATTTCAACCAATACCCCATTTCCTGTACATTCTTTAACATCGAATAAGGGTTCAATTGATTGGAGAACATTAATACTAATACTATCCTGACGTACAGGATTGGCATTCTGTACCGTAAGGTAGATCAGATAGACCCCTTGGGAAGTGTAGGTGTGGGGGATACTGTCAAATGAATCCAGCCAGGGTATCTGGGTGGGGTCATCCATCCCGTTAAATTGAAAGATAGGTACATCACTTTCAGGAATAGTTGTACGTACGTTTACGTTTAATGGGAAACATCCCTGTTGGTAGTTAACTTCAAACCACCCCAGGGTACTTTGTATCTGCGCTTGCCCTTCTGTAAATACAAAAAGGTTGATAAATACAAAAAATAAAAGATAATATCTCCTTACCCTCAAACTTCAACTGTTTTTACAAATTCTTCAGCAGCTGCTATATCGTTGTGCAATACCCTGTCTTCCTCAATAAATGGTACGCGATATCTGAATTCATTCACAAATTGTTCCAGTTTTTCTGAAGTCTTTGCGGGACGTCTGAATTCAAGCGCCTGGGAAGCGTTGATCAATTCTATAGCCAGAATTGAATATACATTATTTACAATTTTGTACACTTTGGTAGCTGCATTTGCCCCCATACTCACATGATCTTCCTGCCCATTAGAGGAAACAATCGAATCTGATGATGCCGGGTGGCATAGTTCTTTGTTCTTACTGACTAACGATGCTGCTGTATATTGTGGTATCATAAGTCCTGAATTAATGCCGGGATTTGCAACAAGGTAATTCGGTAAGCCCCGGCTTCCGCTTATTAGCTGATATGTTCTTCTTTCAGAAATATTTCCCAATTCAGATAATGCGATACTTAAGAAATCGAGTGTTATGGCTAATGGCTGACCGTGAAAATTTCCTGCTGAAATGATCAAATCATCTTCGGGGAAAATACTTGGGTTATCGGTTACGCTATTGATTTCGATAGAAAAAACATTTTCTGCATATCGAATTGCATCAAGGCTTGCACCATGCACCTGTGGGATACAGCGGAAGGAGTAAGGATCCTGGACATGTATTTTTTCACCGGATATAATTTCGCTTCCTTCCAAATAGGCACGTACATCCCTTGCAACTTCCTGTTGTCCTTTTTGTGGTCGAATCTTATGAGCAAGAGCGTCAAATGCTTCAATTCGTCCATCAAACACGTCAAGGGACAAACTCCCGATCAGGGTAGCAAGTTGAGATATTCTTTTTGCATGCAAAACACTCCAAATACCAAATGCACCCATAAATTGGGTTCCATTAAGCAAGGCCAGTCCTTCTTTTGATTTCAAACATAATGAGTTCCATCCCAATCGATTGTTCAATTCCCCACCACTTAACCTCATACCCTTGTAATCCACTTCTCCTAATCCTATCAGTGGTAAAGAGAGGTGTGCTAATGGAGCAAGATCTCCTGAAGCACCCAAGGATCCAAATTCATAGACTACCGGAAATACATTTTGATTATAAAAATCTACGAGACGTTCAACGGTAGAAAGTTGTACTCCTGAATGACCATAAGAAAGCGACTGGATTTTTAACAATAACATAAGTTGAACAATCTTAGATGGTATTGTATCACCCGTTCCGCACGCATGCGACATAACTAAATTTACTTGCAATTTCTCCAGGTCATTTTTATTAATATCCTTATCGTATAATGATCCAAAACCTGTATTGATACCATATATAGGTTGATCAGATGAGGCGATTTTATCGTCAAGATAGGCCCGACATTGTTTAATCCGTTTCTTAACATCATCGGAAAGAACAATTTTTTGTTGATTATCAATGATATTTCCTATTGTTGATAATCCTATTTCTTCTGTGCGTATCAGATATTCCTTCATAGATTATTTTTAAGGAAGGTTAATATTTCTTCTTTATTGATTGTTGTTTGTTCTCCGGAACTCATTTTTTTAATTGTCACCTGATTATTCTCTATCTCATCAGATCCAATAAGTAAAACAATCGGGATCTGTTTTTTATTAGCGTATCTGAGTTGTTTCTTCATTTTTACCTCATCAGGATATATTTCGGAGGCAATTCCGGCATCCCTTATTAGCTTCAATATTGAAACTGCAAATGAAAACGCATTGTTATCAAATGGTGCAATAAGGACATTGGTTGTTGCCAGCGAAACATTTTCAAAGAGATTTCTGGTAATCATAACCTCATATATTCTGTCAACGCCCAATGAAAATCCAACTCCAGGTATTCCAGGTACGCCAAATACGCCCGTTAAATTATCATATCTTCCTCCGCCACTCAGGCTTCCCATGCTGGCATCGTCAAGGCTTACTTCTATTATGAGGCCGGTATAATATGACAACCCCCTTGCCAGCGAATAG
>CAZONK010000197.1:0-6367 GCA_964581095.1 uncultured Roseivirgaceae bacterium | reverse complement strand
CTTATAACTAAACATAACTTTAAAATACCTTTATTGCGGTAATTACTTTTAAACATGCAAAATTCTATGAAGCTGATTATTCAAAATTTAACAAAGACATATAAAAATGGGGTAAAAGCCATTGATAACCTGGACCTTGAAATAGGAAAAGGCATGTTCGGGCTATTGGGGCCAAATGGAGCAGGGAAATCAACTTTGATGCGTACCATAGCCACTTTGCAAAGCCCTGATTCAGGCACGATTACATTTGGTGATATCAATGTGCTGGACGACAATATGTCGCTAAGGAAGATATTGGGGTACCTGCCACAGTCATTCGGCGTATATCCTAAAATGTCAGCTGAGGAATTGCTTGAATATTTTGCCACATTAAAAGGAATTGGATTAAAATCTGATAGATCCAAAATAGTAAAGGAGGTTTTAGAGATCACCAACTTGTATGACATCCGTAAGAAAAATGTTGCCAGCTACTCTGGTGGGATGAAACAACGTTTTGGAATTGCACAGTTGCTGTTAAACGATCCTAAGCTAATTATTGTTGATGAGCCTACCGCTGGATTAGATCCGGCAGAACGTAACCGTTTTCTAAATATTTTACGCGAAGTAGGCACGAATTGCACAGTGATTTTTTCAACGCACATTGTAGATGATGTTAAAGAATTGTGTCATGAAATGGCCATTTTAAACGGAGGTAGAATATTAAAGCACACTACACCTATAGAAGCTACGGAAGAAATCCTGGGTCAGATCTGGACCAAAGTAATTGAGCGTCCTGAACTGGAAAACATGGAAGCCGGTTATAATATTCTCTCCTCAAATTATAACCAGGACAATACACTGAATATAAGAGTGCATTCTCTTGAAAAACCCGCCGAAGACTTTTTTGAAACAGCGCCACAACTGGATGATGTATATTTTATCGCTTTAAAAACAGATGAATCTGTCCTTGAAGTTTAATCTGACCCCATTTAGCTAAAAATTATCCAGCATGTTTTCAACAATATTCATACATGAAATAAAGTACTGGTTCAGGCAACCGGCTTTTTACATATACTTAGGTATTTTCTTTTTATTAGCCTTTTTCTTTGCCGGAGGAGCTGCCGGTATATTTGACTCTTTGACAGTAAGCACGGGTTCTTCCAAAATCGTCAACTCCCCTATTGGAATCAATGGCCTGTTAAATGGATTAACAACATTTATTTTCTTCCTGTTTCCTTCGATTATTGGCGCCTCTATCTATAGGGATTATAAGAGTGAAATGCACATGATTTTATATTCCTTTCCATTTACAAAAGCCAACTACTTATTCGCCAAGTTTTTTAGCTCAGTTTTAATTGTAACAATTATAGTCGTTTCGATTGGCGTTGCCATGGCCCTTGGTTTTAGATTACCGGGAACCAATCAGGACATTGTCGGAGCCTTTAATTTCAACGCCTATCTGCAAACTTTTATTATTTACGTTATTCCCAATATACTGCTGTTTGGAGCAATCGTATTTGCAGTTGTAGCATTTTCAAGAAACATTGCAGCAGGATTTATCACTGTTGTACTGCTGATGCTGGTTCAGGGAATCGTTGCAAATATATTTTCTGATCCTGACTACAGGTATCTGTCTGCATTAATAGATCCTTTTGGCGAGCAAGCTGCAAACTACTATACAAAGTATTGGACGGTAGCCGAACAGAATGATCAAATGCTTCCAATTATAGGAGTAATAATTTACAACAGGCTAATTTGGCTGTCAATTGCATTGCTTGTTTTCGGATTCGTTTACAGGTATTTCGCTTTTACACAAGATGCGATTACTTTCAGCTTCAAAAAGCAAAAGGGAGAACGTATCACAAAGCATAATTTCGGTGGTATTACAAGGGTTATACTCCCCAAGGTCGATTTCAATTTTACATTCCTCCAAAACCTGAAAACTACCTGGAAACTATCCAATTTAGATTTTATATACATTGTTAAGAGCTGGCCATTTTTAAGCATTGTATTGGTTGGATTGATATTTATACTAATCACAGCCATGGTATTGGGTCAAATTTTCGGTACCAAAACTTTGCCTGTAACATGGCAAATTTTATTGGTCCCCGGTAATAGTTTTGCTTTGTTTATTAACATAACAACATTTTTATATGCGGGCATGTTGGTTTACCGGGAAAAAACTGCACGAGTAAACCAGCTGGTGGACGTAACCCCCGTTCCCAACTGGAGCCTGGTGGTATCAAAACTTATTGCTTTATTAAAAATGCAGCTCGTATTACTTATGGTTATTTTGCTGGGTGGGATATCAATACAAGTTTATAATAACTACTACAATTTTGAGATTGCTCATTATTTATTTGAACTCTATGCGCTGAACTTTGTTCATTTTGCAATCTGGGCCTTATTGGCTTTGTTCGTACAAACAATTGTAGGAAATGCATACCTGGGACTATTTGTAATGTTGGTCATCTCAATAGGGATGCCATTTTTATCACAAATAGGAATCGAACAATCGATATATAAATACAACCAGGCCCCTGGATTTTCCTATTCAGATATGAATGGCTATGGTACTTCACTTACGAACTATCTTGTTTATAATCTTTATTGGTTGCTCGGTGGGCTTACACTGTTAGTTATCACAGGACTATTTTGGGTAAGAGGGATACCTTTTTCAATTAAAGAAAGGGTTTCTGTTGCCATATCCCGATTTAAGGGAAATACTATGGTTGGATTCTCTATTTTCCTGATTGGATTTTTAGCATTAGGATTTCGTATTTATTATGAAAACAATATTCTTAACGAAAGGACTTCATCAAATGAACAGGAAAAGCAAACAGTAGAATGGGAAAAGAAATACAAGAAGTATGAAAATGCAATTCAACCCAGGATTATATCAGTTAAAGCCTCTGTAAATATTTATCCAAACGAATTGGATTTTGATGCGGACGGAACATACCTAATGGTTAATAAATCTGATCAGGACATTGACAGTATTTTCCTAAACTATTACACTTATCCGATTACTTTCGTATTCGACAAAGCCAGCGAGTTGGTTTCAAGGGATACGCTGTATAATTTTAACATTTATGAGTTAACAGAACCGCTCAACCCAGGTGACAGTTTATCATTATCGTTTACGGTACATAATAAGCCAAACCGTTTTTTGCGAAACAATTCCCCTGTTCGGGGTAATGGAACATTTATCAATAACTCTCAAATTTTCCCATCACTGGGCTATAGCGGAGGTGAATTGACAGATGATGAGGTTCGTGAAAAATATGGTTTACCAAAAAATGAATTAAAACCACCCCCTACCGATACTACTGCCCTCTCAAATACATACATCTCCGGGGATGCAGACTGGATAGATTTTGAGGCAACGGTTAGTACTTCCGAAGATCAGATTGCCATTGCCCCGGGATATCTTCAGAAAGAATGGGTTGAAGACGGGCGCAGGTTTTTCCACTATAAGATGGATAGCAAGATATTAAATTTCTATGCCTTCAATTCCGGAAAATATGAGGTAAAAAAAGACAAATGGAACGATGTGAACCTCGAAATATATTATCACAAAGGTCATGAATACAATCTTGACAGGATGATGGCGGGTATGAAGGCATCATTAACTTATAATTCAGATAATTTCAGTCCATATCAGCACCGGCAATTGCGCATTATAGAGTTCCCAAGAACAGGCGGGGGATTTGCACAATCATTCCCGAATACCATTCCTTATTCTGAAGGGCTCGGATTTATCGCGGATGTAGATGATTCTGAAGAAGGTGGTGTGGACTATCCTTTTGCAATCACTGTTCACGAAGTGGCACATCAATGGTGGGCACACCAGGTAATAGGGGCTGATGTATTGGGTGCTACGATGTTGTCGGAAAGCCTGTCGGAATATGTTTCCCTTAAAGTTTTGGAGCATCAGCATGGAAGCAGCAAAATGAGGAAGTTTTTAAAAGCCTCGTTAGATGCTTATCTGTTACAAAGAACAACTGAGAGCAAACGGGAAAAATCGCTCATGTACAATGATGGACAAGGGTATATCCGCTATCAAAAAGGATCCCTGGTGTTTTATGCTTTAAGCGACTATATTGGTGAAGACACTTTGAATGCAGCACTTAAAAGGTATATAGAAAAGGTGAAATTCCAGGGACCACCTTATACTACCTCTATTGAAATGGTTGACTACATCAGGGATGTGACACCCGATTCCCTTCAATATGTTATCAAAGATATGTTTGAGACAATTACACTGTATAAAAACAGGATAGTAGATGTGAACTCTACTGAACTGGACAATGGTAAATACCAGGTAGATATAGAGTTTGATGTAAGTAAGTACCGAAACGATGAAAAAGGGAAACGATTCTTCAGTGATAACAAAACCGATTCAATTTCTTACAAAACTGAAAAGATGAGAAAGCCAGAGTATTCCTTACCATTGGAAGACTATATTGATATTGGAATTTTTGCTGAAGAAGATGTTGATGCCCGCCTGTCTGGCGGACAGGGGACAAATAAGGAGGTGGAGCTTTATCTTGAAAAACATAAAATAACTGCTATCAACAATACGGTATCTATTGTTGTAGATCAAGAACCCACGGAAGTTGGTATTGATCCGTACAACAAATTAATAGACACAAATTCTGATGATAACAGGCGAAAACTATAAGTATTATTACCAATTAGATCTTGTACGATTAACTTGACACTATCAGAGGTGTTGTGTAAGTTAATAATTCAGACCAGACGGATGTTTCCACGAGAGTGACAGTTTATATTGCAAACTGCCAGGGTTGCCAGTCACCCATGTACTTTTGTCGATTTATGATCACAGCTTTTTCAACTCCTTTAGTATCTACTATTGGGTTAAATCCATACTCATAGCACAAATAGTAGATCCTTCCGGTAGAAGCACGAAACATTGAGGAAAAAATATTGAATTTGTAACCTAAGGCATCGAGTACTTCTTTTCGAACGGTTGATTTACCAACAGGTGAAAGTGATTTCAGGATTCTCCTGTTTTTTCGAAGGGCCCGATTGGTTTCCATGATTAATTGCTCATCCTTTCGCTTTACTTTGTTGTTGAAAGCATTTCGACACCAGGCATCACAGAATTTTTTATCGAACCTGCCACGTAACGGTTTACTGCATTGCAAACATGATTTTTGATTGTCGCTTTCCATACCCATTTTATTAAACACTTATTTACGAATATAAGTATTTATATAGAATGGAAAATAGTTCTTCATTAATAGTTTGCAGCATTTAAACGACATATTGATGAACATACCAAAGACATTACCGGCAAGGGGGAATAAATTGGCAGATAGCCAAAAACATTCGGTTACATACTATCGAAAACGATTGACAGCCCAAAAAAGGGAAGAAATAGCACAATTTGAACACTATCTTAATAGTCAGCGATATAGTAAAAGCACAAAGAGTTGCTACCTGGGCTTTATTTGTTCGTTTTTAGGATATTTTGTCCAGAAGGACAGTATCAATATCACTTTAAAGGACATCCATAAGTACAATTCGCAGATAATTATTAAAAGTGGTTATTCGGTAAGTTATCAAAGGCAATTTATTGGGGCACTTAAATTATTTTATGGTCATGTAATACATTGCGCATTTGACACTGACGACCTGGAAAGGCCGGCAAAAGAAAAGCGTTTGCCGGAAGTATTGAATAAACAGGAAATTAAAGCCATATTAAAAAATACAAATAACCTCAAGCATAAAGCGATCCTCAGCACCCTTTACTCTGCCGGACTACGGGTAGGTGAATTGCTGTGTATAAAATTGAAAGATATTGATGCCGACAGGATGCTTCTGCATGTAATTATGGGAAAGGGTCGAAAAGACAGGTATGTAAAAATGTCTCAGGCAAATCTGGTTTTACTCCGGCAGTATTACAGGAAATATCGACCAAGGTTATATTTATTTGAAGGATCTGACGGTAGCCAATATAGTAGTACCAGCATTCGAAAGATATTGCAACGTGCCTGCCATACGTCCGGAATTAATAAAAGGGTAACACCACATACCTTACGGCATTCATATGCAACGCATTTGTTGGAGCTTGGTGTTGATTTACGGTATGTTCAGGCTATGTTGGGCCATAGCCGGCCGGAAACCACCATGATTTATACCCATATCAGTACAGCGAAGATCCAGAACATGGCGAATCCTTTTGACGAACTGGTACAGGAGGAGATAGCTGCCCAGCGGGATAATGGTAACAAGAAACTGCAAAAAGGTTCTATTATCCCGGAAAATTACTGGGGTTATTGATACCTTTAGTGGGGCTTATAACAAGTTGTGGTGCATTGACCTGCCTTGTAGAAAACTCAATCCCTAATTATGTCAATTC
>CAZONK010000196.1:0-6371 GCA_964581095.1 uncultured Roseivirgaceae bacterium | reverse complement strand
AACCGCACTTTTAATACTTTGTTTTAGTCAAAATAGGGCTGAGTAGTTACAAATAGTTAAATAGTGGGGGAGATGGTTTCTCTAGCAGCGCATTTGACTACAACCAAAAAGTCGAAATTTAGTTTCACTGTCTCCCTCTTTGAGGGGGGTAGGGGGAGGAAAATGGTAAATTTTGTCCTGAAATAGGTTGACATCAAAATAGATTAGCAGTCAATTAAGGACGATATTCTTCAATTGAATAGTTCAGAAAGTTCAGACAGGTTATGAATTATATGTGTTGGAGGGATGCCAAAAGGGTCAAATACTGTATCTTCCTTATGTTTGATCCAAACAGTTTTCAAACCGGTAGCCCCCGCACCAATGATATCAAATGAATTAGAAGAGATCAGCCAGATGTCATTCCGGTCTGATTTGGTGTGCGAGGCAAGAAGATTGTAAACCTCCGGTGAGGGTTTGAATGTCCTTACTTCATCTACACTGATGATCCGGTCAAAATATTCTGTTATCCCGGCATGATTAAACAACGATTTTAAATCTTCCTTTTTCCCATTGGAGAACGCAAAAATTTCTATCCCTTTTTTACTTAATGCCTCAAGGCAGGGAAGTGTTTCACTATATGCAGGTAGTTTTTTGTACATCCCCAGCAGGATATCAATATCTGATGCATCCAGCTTCGTCTGGAAGTATTTGTCGCAATATTCCAGCCCCATTCTTGTGCATTCACTAAAATGGTTAAACCGTTTCATGGCAGCCAGGCGAAATGAATATTCCAACTGTTTATCACGCCACATCGTATTGAAAGCAACTGATTTCTCACCAATCAGATCGTGGAGGGTTTCTCCAAGTGCCATGGGATTGATAAGTGTGCCATATATGTCGAAAGCAATTGTTTGCATTATATGAATAGAATATTAAAAAAAGGATGCATCAATTTACATCAACACATCCTTTAAATTATTAATAGTTTATTATTTATGACAACGCTGACAGGGCCCTGCCCACAAATACTTTGGCAAGATGTGCCCGGTATTCTGCAGAAGCAAAATGGTCGCCCATCACCTCAACACCATCAACAGCATGATCAGCAGCATCGGCATCTCCCATTGCATTTTCAACGCCGGTTGCACGGTAGGGAGTATCTGCTACGCCCGTCAACCCGATTTTTACGCCATTGCCATTCTTAACAGCGGCACAACCAACCACCGCGAATCTTGATGCAGATTGGGAGAATTTCACATAAGCTCCGTTTGAAACCTTTGGAAATCGTACGGCCGTAATAATTTCATCGTCTGCCAGTTCCGTCGTGAAAATACCCTGGAAAAAGTCCCTTGCAGCGATGCTACGTGTGCCATTGGATCCCTCAACCTCAATTTTGGCATCTGTGGCGAGTATTGTGGCAGGATAGTCAGCAGCAGGATCAGCATGTGCAAGGCTGCCTCCTATGGTTCCCCTGTTGCGTACCTGTATATCGCCAATTACTCCAGCCGTCTGCGCAAGAATATTCAGGTCGTTATTTATAACTTCCGATGTGGCGATCTGGTTATGCGTACAATTGGCACCTACCACAATTTCATCACCATCTTCAGAGATGGAATCCAGGCCCGGAATAGACCCGATATCAATCAGTACCTCCGGTCGGTTCAACCTGAGTTTCATTGCCGGCAATAAGCTATGTCCTCCGGCAAGGACTTTCGCATCAATTCCAGACTCAGAAAGCATTGAAACTGCTTCACTGACCGATGATGCTTTTTTATAATCAAATTTTGCTGGTATCATTTTTTTGGTTTTTGCGTTCTAAATAGTTTTTAGATCAAAACTCGAAATTCGAAATTCGAAATTTGAAATTTAATCTTCAATATTCCATTCCTAACCTTCATTCATTGCCCTCCACACTCTTTCAGGAGTCAGGGGCATTTGAATATCCTTTATCCCAAACGGCGACAATGCATCCATAACCGCATTAGCTATTGCCGGAGTGGAACCGATCGTTCCTGCTTCACCTGCACCTTTAACACCCAATGGATTATGAGGACATGGAGTAATTTTCCTGTCTGTTTCAATGAATGGCAGATCATCAGCTCTTGGCATAGCGTAATCCATGTAAGAGCCGGTTATCATCTGGCCATTTTCATCGTAAACCACACCTTCAAGGAGTGCTTGCCCCATACCCTGGCCAACACCACCCTGGATCTGGCCATCTACGATCATAGGATTAATAATGTTACCAAGGTCGTCGCAGGCGATGAATCGTTCTAACGTCACTTTGCCGGTGTCTTTATCTACTTCTACCATAGCGATGTGAGCGCCAAAAGGAAAGGTAAAGTTCACCGGGTCGTAGAAACTTGAAAAATCGAGACCGGGCTCTTCACCCGCAGGATAGTCATGTGGTACATACGCGGTAAGTGATACATCACTAAAAGCAATTGATTTATCTGTACCTTTCACCGTCCATTTTCCTTCTGCATATTCGAGGTCATCAACAGCTGCTTCAAGCTTATGCGCAGCAATTCGTGCACCCTTCTCTATCACTTTATCGATACTTTTCATTATGGCAGAACCTCCAACAGCGAGGCTTCTCGATCCGTAAGTTCCCATTCCAAAAGCTACTTCGTTCGTATCACCATGAATAATATCCACATCATCCATGGGTATCCCAAGTTTATCAGCTACAAACTGGGCATAGGATGTTTCATGTCCTTGTCCATGCGAATGTGAACCTGTAAATACACTCACTTTTCCCGTGGGCTGGACCCGCACATGGCCTACTTCATAAAGTCCGGCACGAGCTCCCAGGGATCCAACTACAGCCGAAGGAGCGATTCCGCAACCTTCGATGTAGGTACTTAAACCGATTCCCAGAAGTTTCCCGTTTTCCCTTGCTTCTTTCTGTTTTTGACGGAAATCATCGTACCCTGCCATTTCGAGTGCACGTTCCAGTGTAGCATGGTAATTTCCGCTATCATACTGCAAGGCAACCTGGGTTTGATATCCCGGTTGTTCAACACCATCAAATGGTGGTATGAAATTTTTAACACGCAATTCTGCAGGATCAATTTTCATTTCCAAAGCGGCCGTATCCATCAGATGTTCGAGGATATAAGTCATTTCCGGCCTGCCGGCACCCCTGTATGCATCTACAGCATTGGTATTTGTAAATACAGCTGTTACATCAATATTAATGAGGGGTGTGGTATAACATCCCTGGGCCAGTGTACCATGCAGGTACGTGGGGCAAGCTGTCGAAAATGTTGAAAGATATGCTCCCATATTTGCCTCCGTATGAACGCGTAACGCAACAATTTTTCCTTCACCGTCAAATCCCATTTCTGCTGTGGTCACATGGTCCCGGCCATGGGCGTCAGTAAGAAAAGCTTCACTGCGGTCCGAAGTCCATTTGATAGGCCTTCCAATTTCTTTTGTTGCCCAGGTCAACAGGGACTCTTCAGTATAGTGGAATATTTTACTTCCAAATCCACCACCTACATCATGGCTTACTACCCTCACTTTGTGCTCGGGAATACCTAAGGCAAATGCGCACATCAGTAACCGGATCAGGTGTGGGTTTTGAGTACTTGTATAAAGTGTCCATTTGTCATCGTTTACATCATAATCTGCAATGTATGTACGGGGTTCAATGGCATTGGGGGCAAGTCGCTGGTTTTTGAAATTTAGTTTTGTAACATGACCGGCCCCTTCAATTGCAGCATCCACTTCTTCAATCGGATTTCCAATGGCCCAGTCAAATACTACATTACCCGGGGCAATCTCATGCACCTGGGGAGCGCCGTCCTGTACCGCGGCATTGGGATCTGTAACTGCAGGAAGCTCCTCATAATCTACTTCTACAAGTTCTGCTGCATCTATCGCCTGCTCCAGGGTTTCAGCAATCACAACGGCCACATTTTCACCAACGTGTAACGCTTTTCCTACAGCCAACAGGGGATGTAGTGGTTCTTTCATCGTGTCGCCGTTCTTGAAATCTACCTGCCAGCCACATGGTACACCATAATTTCCTGCATCTGCTCCTGTGAATACCGCAACAACACCATCGGCGTTTTTCGCAGCTTCGGAATCAATATTCAGGATTTTCGCATGTGCATAAGGACTGCGGACAAATGCCGCGTACGTCATGCCGGGTAATTTGATATCATCGGTATATTTACCTTTTCCTTTGAGGAATCGTTTATCTTCTCGTCTTTTTACTGGTTTTCCTATAAAACTACACATATTATTATTTTAGTGCTTCAGCAGCGTGTTGAATTGATTTTACAATATTGTGGTACCCGGTGCAGCGGCAAAAATTGCCCTCCAGTCCGTGCCGGATCTCTTTCTCAGTTGGATTCGGATTATTTTTCAAAATATCAACTGCAGTCATGACCATTCCCGGTGTACAAAAACCACATTGTAAGCCGTGATTTTCCCTGAATGATTCCTGAATAGGGTGCATTTCTCCGTTTTGTGCCATTCCTTCAATGGTCATTATATCGCTGCCATCTGCTTGCACGGCCAGAACCGTGCAGGACTTAACCGCGTTTCCATCCATTGTTACAGTACAGGCCCCGCAACTTGTGGTATCGCAACCGATATGTGTACCTGTAAGCTCAAGGTCCTCACGCAGAAAATTTGTTAGTGAAGTCATTGGCTCCACATCCCTCGTAAAGGCCTTTCCGTTTATATTCATTGTTACTTCCATAAATATTGTGGTTTATTATTGATGATTATTTTCAAGAGTTTGTTCCAGTGACGTAAAAAACTGCTTTGAAAGGGTGCTTACAACCCCTCCAACGATCCGTTGACCCATTCGGGCCAGCATTCCACTTAATTTTGCGCTTCCTTCGTATTTTATTGAAGTTTCATTATCCCCCTCAACATTCAATATGAGTTTAATTTCAGCGCTTACATTTCCAATTTTACTTTTTTGATCAATCACCACCGTGGTGCTGGTATTTTCAATTTTGTCCTTAAGCAAAAGGGTACCCTCAAACGATCCACTGACGGGACCAATCCTTACTTCTGATATTGCTTTGTACTCATCCACCCCTGTTGATTCGAGCGATTTTACACCCGGGGTAATCACTGCCAGAACATCAGGATCATTCAACATTTTCCAGAGTGTGGAAGGTGATTCGTTGAATTTGTGATATCCACTGATGGTCATTAAACAATTAAATTTATTTTAAGGGAATCTAATATATTAAAAAAAATGGCGAAATTTAAATAAACGAATTATCGTTTGAGAATTATCTGGAAATAGATGCCATGAAAGAGATACAAGACATAATAAAAGCATATGACAAAATGGATTTCGAAAGTACAAATATTGCCATGGCAACTGTTGTACATGTGGATGGTTCTTCCTACCGTAGGGCAGGGGCACGAATGCTTGTCCAGGACAATGGCAACTGGACGGGAGGAATAAGCGGGGGTTGTCTTGAAGGGGATGCGTTAAAAAAGGCAAATTTTGCAATGGCAAGGAAAAAGGCTGATGTGGTCAGGTACGATACAACCCAGGATGATGGAAAACAAATAGGCGTTGGCCTTGGTTGTAACGGAATAATTGATGTGCTTCTTCATCCGGTTGACCCGGAAGATCCCAACAATCCGGTTGAAATTTTACGATCATGTTCCAGTGAAAGAAAAGTAAATATTGTGCTTACAATTATTTCATGCTCAAATACGACGGCGGTAAAACCCGGTGACATGATTAAATTCGAGGGGTATAATACAATAAATGAGTATTTTAATTTCAGGGAAAACACCGAATTTCTTTCAGATATTGACAAAACATTTGAAACAAGAAAATCGGTTGTGAAAGACTATGGAGACCTGAGTGTTTTCATTGAAGTACTGTTGCCCCCGGTTAAATTGGTATTGTTTGGTGGGTTCTATGATGTTTTACCATTATTAAAGATCGGGCATGAGGTGGGATGGATAACAAACATTGTAATGAACCCATCAAAGGCTGGAAAATCAATAACTGATATTGCAGATTCCATTATACCCAAGGGAGAAAAAGTGGATGTGGATGAGTTTACAGCATTTGTATTGATGGCGCATGATTACAAAACCGACAAAACCAACCTGAAAATGGCATTTGGAACCAGTGTGCCTTACATTGGCATGCTTGGGCCATTAAAACGACGTAATGAGGCCATTGAAGAATTGGTTGCAAAAGGGGATTTAATTTCAGACACAGACCTTGACAGGTTGCACAACCCTGTGGGCTTGGATATTGGCGCCACTAATCCGGAGGAAATTGCGATTGCCATTATCGCTGAAATCCGCTCATTTTTCTCGAAGAGGAGTGGAGGGTATCTGAAAAACAGGGTTGGTACGATACATGAGCGGGCGTGAAAAAGTTGAAAGCCGAA
>CAZONK010000195.1:0-6419 GCA_964581095.1 uncultured Roseivirgaceae bacterium | reverse complement strand
CGCTATTATGGTTGATTCCTTTTGAGTTGTACCAGGGATTTATAAATTTGGCAGCCCTTATACGATTTCTTATTCCGGGAAAAGTACAGTGGAAGGGAAGATCATTATAATTGGATAAAATGTTTATCGACACACATGCGCATATTTACCTTCCCGAATTCAAAGAGGATATTAATGAAGTAATTGACAGGGGTCTGGAGGAGTCTGTTGTTCGGATTTATATGCCGAATATCGATGGCAGTTCAATTGATTCAATGTTAGAAACAGAACTGAAATATCAGGATGTATGTATTCCAATGATTGGATTGCATCCATGCAGTGTAAAGAAAAATTTCGAAAAAGAATTGTACATCGTTGAAGAATGGCTTGGAAGTAGATACTTTGTAGGTATTGGAGAAATAGGCACGGATTTATATTGGGATAAAACATTCTGGAATCAGCAAAAGGAAGCTTTACGCATCCAGCTACGTTGGGCAAAAGAATATAAAATACCGGCAATTCTGCATTGCAGGGATTCATTAGATGAAACCATTGAAATCGTGTCGGAAGAAAACTCAGAAAATTTAAAAGGAGTATTCCATTGCTTTACAGGGTCATTTGAACAGGCTGAACAAATAATTGAGCTCGGATTTAAAATAGGTATTGGAGGAGTAAGTACCTTTAAAAATGGGGGAATGGAAACTGTTTTAGAGGAAATAAAACTTGAACATATGGTACTTGAGACTGACAGCCCTTACCTTTCTCCAGCCCCATTTCGAGGCAAGAGGAATGAACCATCAAAGATTCCGATAATTGCAAACAGGATTTCTGAATTAAAAAAAATTGATGTGAGTGAAGTGGCAAAGGTTACGACTGATCAAGCAAACAAAATGTTTCGTTACTATGAACTATCACCTGATTGAACTTGATACAGCAGCGCCACTCGAACCTGATGCAGAAATTCTGATTATTTATACAGGAGGCACATTCGGTATGGGGTTGGATATTTCCGGAACGCTCACGCCATATGATTTCAAAAACATTTTAGATGAAATACCAAGTTTGAAATCTTTCAATTTGATTATAAAAGTACTGTCATTTGAACATCCGATTGACTCTTCTAATATTAAACCAGAGCACTGGACTGAACTTGGAGAAATCATTGACAACTATTATGATCAGTTTGATGGTTTTGTTATTCTCCATGGTACGGATACGATGGCATATACCGCTTCAGCACTTAGCTTTATTTTACACAATCTTGAAAAACCCGTAATTGTAACCGGAGCTCAATTACCTGTTTCATCCCCAAGAACGGATGCCCGTGAAAACCTTATTGCCTCCATTGAAATTGCCGCAGCAAAATCTCCATCCGGGGATGCCATTGTACCAGAAGTATGCATCTATTTTAACTACAAATTGATTCGGGGAAATAGGGCAAAAAAAGTTGAAAGTATGTATTTTGATGCTTTTGAATCAGAAAACTACCCGGTATTGGCCGAGTCGGGAGTGGTCATTAATTATAAATTACCATACATAAAGTCCTTTTCAGATGGAGGTACATTTAGTGTTTCATCAGAGTGGAATTGTGAAGTTAATTTTTTAAAACTATATCCTGGTATAGCCAAGTCCACCATTCAAAATATTTTGCTCGACAGTAAAATTAAAGGGGTAGTTCTGGAAACATTTGGAAGTGGAAATGCAATGACAGATACATGGTTTATAGATATGATCGCTGATGCTATTTCCAGGGGGGTGATTATATTTAATGTTTCACAATGTTTGGGAGGACGTGTAACCCAAGGTAGATATGAAACCTCTCAAAAACTACAAAATGCAGGTGTAATTAGTGGTAAAGATATTTCCACCGAAGCAGCGATCACAAAACTGATGTACCAGTTGGGAACAGGATTGAATGATAACATTGTTAAAATACAACTAGGTCAATCCTTAAAAGGTGAAATTACGGATTGAAGAGACGTAAAGTACAATTTTTACTATTTCATGAAAATCAAAAATATTCTTGCATAAACATATTTTTTATGATTTATTTGTGCCCTAGATTTCTAAACAAGTTTTGGGAGGAGAGGTGACCGAGTGGCTGAAGGTGCTCGCCTGGAAAGCGGGTGTGCTTGGAAACAGGTACCGAGGGTTCGAATCCCTCTCTCTCCGCGGAATACTTTAGAAATCATTAGTTTGTAATTTATTATTTAGTTAATTTATAATTATAAAAACCTAATTGAGATTTAACTCATCAACTATGAAACGATTATTCGCTTTTTTGACATTAGTAGCGGTTTTATCATTTACTAATTCAATGTGGGCAGTGGCACAGGACGAAACCGCTGATACAGAACAAACGGACACAACTTTTGTTGAAGCTGAAGCCGAGGCACCTGTTGAAACAATAACCGAGGAGCCTGCAAGTGTAGAAGATCCATTTACAACCACTGTTGAAAGCGAGCTTTCGTTTCACCAGCAGATCAAAGAAAAATTCATTGAAGGTGGATGGGGATTTATGGGTATTGTATTGCTTTGTTTGATCCTTGGACTTGCTATTGCCATCGAAAGAATAATCGTACTGAACCTTTCTACAACCAACACCAAAAAACTTCTGGCCAATGTTGAGGATGCTTTGAATCAAGGCGGTGTTGAAGGTGCATTGGATGTAACTAAGAACACGAAAGGCCCTGTAGCTTCAATTTTCACCCAGGGACTTATGCGAATGACTGAAGGAATCGAGATGGTGGAAAAATCAATCATTGCATATGGTTCTGTTGAAATGGGACGACTGGAGAGAGGATTGGTTTGGATTTCATTGTTTATTTCCCTGGCTCCGATGCTTGGTTTCATGGGAACTGTAATTGGTATGATTGGCGCTTTTGATGCCATTGAAGCAGCCGGGGATATTTCTCCTCAGATTGTGGCCCGTGGTATTAAGGTGGCCCTGCTAACAACGGTTGCCGGTTTGATTGTAGGTGTAATCCTTCAATTGTTTTACAACTATCTTATATCAAAAATTGATGCCATGGTTAATGACATGGAGGATGCTTCTATCTCTTTGGTTGATATATTGGTACAACATAAGTTGAACAAATAATTTAGATAATCTGACAATTTCTTAAATTTATAAGAATGGATATTATAGATATAGGTATTAAATTTACATACGTATTACTGGGTTTTGCTGCCCTGGCTGCAGTATTTATGCCTTTGGTTCAGGCAATTATGGAAGATCCCAAAAGTCTGCTAAAATCCGCAGCAGGAGTGGGAATGCTAGTTGCAATATATTTTATTGGATATATTATCGCTTCCGATGAAGTTACTGCCAAGTATATAGAATTTAATGTAAATTCTTCCCTTTCAAAAATGGTGGGAGGGATATTAATTTCGATGTATATTCTAATGTTTACCGCTGTTGTAGGTATTTTATATTCCGAAATAAAGAATATATTAACTTAACTAATCTGGATAAATTATGGCAAGGAAAAAAAGAGGAAACCCGGAAATAAATGGTGCTCCAATGGCTGATATTGCCTTTTTGTTACTGATTTTTTTCCTGGTAACAACCACCATAGCAAACGATAAAGGGCTTAGCATGCTTCTTCCACCAAAGCCGGATGATGAAAATAAACCCGAGATAAATATACATCAGCGTAATATATTTAAGGTATTGATAAATTCAGCAGACAGATTGCTGGTTGAAGATGAACCTTTGAACGATGCTCATAAAATCAGACAGATGGTAAAAGATCATGTTTTGAATTTCGGTAAGAATCCGGATTATTCAGATACTCCACAGGAAGCAGTTGTTTCTTATAAAGCCGCGCGTGGAACATCCTATGAAATATATATTACTGTGCTAAATGAAATTCAGGGGGCTTACTATGATATGTATGCAAGTCGTGCCGGTGTCACAAATGATCGATGGAGAGAAATAGCCTCCGACCTTGGCGATCCGGAACATAGAAGAATTTATGATCTGGCCAGGAAGGATTTTCCAATGCAGATTTCAATTGCTGAACCTTCAAATTAAGCAAATCTAAAAATGGCAAAATTTAAGAAAAAAACGAATACAAGTCAGGAGATTCCCACTGCCTCGTTACCAGATATCATATTTATGCTACTATTCTTTTTTATGGTAACAACTGTTTTGCGTGAAACAACAATTAATGTTCATCAACGAATTCCGGGGGCTACTGAATTGCGTAAGTTGCAGCGTAAATCATTAGTGAGTTATCTTTATGTAGGGAAACCAAAACTAAAACAGTTTGGTACAGAACCGGTAATTCAGGCAAATGATGTTTTTATTGGTACGGATGATATTGTATTATGGGTTACCCAGGAGAAAGATAAACTCAGTGAGGTTGAGCGTGACCAGATTACTATTGCCTTAAAAGTTGATAAAGAAGTTAAAATGGGACTCGTTTCCGATGTTCAGATGCAACTTCGTGAAGCCAATGCGCGTAAGCTAATGTACACGACCATTATGACGCTTGATTACTAGTTGGTAGAACCAATTTGATAAAGAAAATAAGAAAAGTCTTTCCAATTTAAGGAAAGACTTTTTTATTGCAACATGGAATTAAACAATCCGAAGATAATCAGGGCATGGTGTGTGTATGACTGGGCCAATTCGGTTTACAGCCTGGTTATAACATCTACAATATTTCCTGTATATTATAATAGTGTCACTTCTTCAAATGAGACCGATATCGTTCAGTTTTTTGGATTTTCGATGCCAAATACAGTACTTTATTCCTATTCACTTTCTCTTTCATTTTTAGTGGTCGCTGCATTGCAGCCCTTTTTATCAGGTGTTGCTGATTATTCGGGAAAGAAGAAATTTTTTATGAAATTGTTTACATGGATAGGGGCTTTTTCTTGTATTGGCCTGTTTTTCTTTGACGGTAGCAATATTGAGTTTGGTATTATTTGTTCAATTATGGCAAGCGTGGGGTACGGGGGGGCTTTGGTATTTTACAATTCATTTTTGCCGGAAATCGCATCTTACGATCAATATGATAATGTGAGTGCCAAAGGATTCTCATATGGTTATTTTGGGAGTGTTTTATTACTTATTTTCAACCTGCTGATGATACAAAAACCTGAATGGTTCGGTCTGGTTGAAGGTAGCTTACCTGCCAAAATATCCTTTCTCACAGTTGGAGTCTGGTGGATTGGATTTTCACAGATTACATTTATGTATATGCCAGATAGTCAGAAAAAAGGAAAGATATCTCATAGATATTTGCTTAACGGTTATCGGGAAATCAGGAAAGTATGGAACAGTCTTATTCAATTACCTGATCTGAAAAAATATCTTCGTTCATTTTTCTTTTATAACACGGGTGTACAAACCATTATGTATCTGGCAGCATCATTTGGGGACAAGGAATTGAAATTATCTGGTGGCAAATTAATTATGACCGTACTTATTATTCAGATTGTAGCCATTTTTGGGTCAATTTTATTTGCAAGGGTTTCGAAACTGAAGGGGAATAAAATTTCACTTGCCACGATGATTGTCATTTGGATTGGTGTTTGTGTAATGGCCTATTTTGTTCAAAATGAAAACCAGTTTTATGCTCTGGCATTCGCGGTAGGACTGGTCATGGGTGGGATTCAATCCCTTTCCAGGGCCACATATTCAAAACTCATTCCATCAAATACCATCGATAATGCATCTTATTTTAGTTTCTATAATGTTACTCTAAATTTATCAACCGTTCTCGGAACTTTTGCTTTTGGATTTATAGAACAATTGACTGGAAGTATGCGTGACAGTGCACTAGCTTTAGGAAGTTTTTTTATTATCGGCCTCGTACTACTGTATTACGTCTCAATTCCGAGAAATATCGACGAATCTTACAAGGTGTCTTTTGACAATGCGGTTTAGATGAAAAAACTAAATTTGCCTCCTTATAAATTCCGGATTGAAGAAACAAGCAAGGGATACTATATATTCGACGATATTCGCCGCAAACTGGTAATGCTCACTCCAGAAGAGTGGGTTCGTCAGCATTTTATCCACTATCTCACAGATCACTTAAACTACCCACGGTCTCTTATCAAAATTGAAACCGGTCTGAAATACAATAAACTTCTTAAAAGAAGTGATATTGTAACATTTGATCGTGTAGGAAATCCATTTTTGCTGGTAGAGTGCAAGTCAGCAGAAACTAAAATTTCAAAAGAAGCAGTTTACCAGGTTGCTTCGTATAACAAGACGTTAAAGGCCAGGTATGTCGTAGTTTCTAATGGGTTGGATTTCTTGTGTGCTGACTTAGAAAAATCCCCGGATATTCGTTGGATCAAAAATATTCCAGAATTTGTATGATTTAACTCAACACGTTTTCAACATCTACATAAGGAAGATCAAATGTTTCGGCAACTGCTTCATAAACGACCTCACCATTTACGATGTTAAGTCCTTTTTT
>CAZONK010000194.1:0-6446 GCA_964581095.1 uncultured Roseivirgaceae bacterium | reverse complement strand
GAGACCGGGTGAAAACTATGATCAGGAAAAAATAACAGATGAACGGGCAAGAATTGAAACCATATTAAAAGACAATGGGTATTTTGGTTTTAACCGCAGATACATTGAATATGAAGTTGACACTGCACATGGTGACCACCTTGTTGCAATACGGAAAATAATAAGAAATACACCGAACGGTCAACCTCACAAAACATATCGAATTGACTCAATCGTGTATACTACCGATGCAAATGTAATTGCACAAAATCAAAACCGAAGTTTTCTCACTTATAATGGAATAACCTACAATTATTTTGAAGATCAGTATTCTTTCAAAATACTGGATCGGAGGATTTTCCTTCATCCCGGTGAATTATACAGCCGATCAAATACGTTGCAAACCCAGCAGCAACTAACCAATATGAACGTATTCAGGTTTGTGAATGTAAATTACGATTCAACCGGAGGGAAATTTATTGCAAATATTTTTTCAAGCCCACGTAAGCGGCAGCAATTTACAAGTGAGCTTGGACTCACCCTTACTTACGGTTATCCTGGCCCCTTTTTTAATATAGGCTATGTAGTCCGAAACGTATTTCACGGGCTTGAAAATCTACAATTCAATTTAAGAGGTGGAATTGAGGGTGTACCTTCCGCAACTGATTTTTCAAAAATTCTTGGTACCACAGAAGGTGCCTTCAATGTATCACTGATTTTTCCCCAGTTTCTGCTACCCGGCAGTGAGGTTTTGAAAAACAGGTATGGCAGATTCAACCCTAAGACAAGGGTCACTGTTGGATATTCATTAACCGACCGGCCGGAATACAACCGAAGTAGCTGGGACACTTCACTTGACTATACCTGGTCTTCGAAAAAACAGCGTACCTTCACATTCTATCTTGCCGATCTGAATGTAATTAATACACACTTCAAAGACTCCACATTTCTTGCCCGGCTTGAGGAACTTCAAGATGAAGGGAACAACTTAATCAACTCCTTCCTGCCTTCATTTGTAAGTAGCACAAGTTTTTCAGGTGCCTATAACTTTGGAAATTATGGTCAGAGAACAGGTTCCGGTGCATTTTTAAGATATGGAGTTGAAAGTGGCGGAACGCTGCAAAATATTTTTGGAAACAGTTTTTATAACGAAAGAGGGCTTCAAACCTACAAATATATTAGAGCTGATGGTGACTTCCGGAAACGAGTTAATCTAACATCCACAACCAAGCTGGCGTACAAGTTAACCCTGGGCGTATCTATTCCCTATTCACAAGATCAACTTCTACCTTATGAAAAATACTTTTTTTCAGGTGGGGCCACAAGCATTCGGGCATGGCGCCCGAGACGACTAGGCCCGGGTTCGTTTACACCAACTGACACTGATGGGAATGTGACTTATGATATTGAACAACCCGGTGAAATCCTTCTTGAATCGGGGGTAGAACTCAGGCAAAGCTTTTCAAGAATCCTTGAAGGTGCCCTTTTTGTAGATGCCGGCAACATTTGGGTTATACGGGATTCGGATACACGGAAAAATGAAGGTGGAGGGATAGATGATTTTTATCGCGAAATTGCTGTAGGAGCAGGCGTAGGTATTCGATTTGATTTCACTTTTTTCCTTGTTAGACTTGATGCCGCATTTAAAATTTATGACCCAGCAAGGCAATTAGGAAACAGGTTTATCCTGAGTGATGGATTTTTCGATGATCCTGTGTATAAGGCTGAAAGCAATGAATTCCCGCTGATCAATTTTGCCATCGGCTACCCGTTCTAAATGATTTGGTAATTTATTGATAGTGATTTGTTGGAATTTAATAATTCAATAGTTCATTGAGAACAGTATAAACTTTTTCCGAATTCGGGAGCATTTGTTTTTCAAGATCAACATTAAGTGGGACCGCCGGTAGATTTGCCGACCCAAGGGTACGCACCGGCGCATCCAGATGTTCAAACAGTTCGCCGGCAATCCGACCTGCCAGGGACTCAGCAAATGAATTCATCAGTTGCTCCTCCGTCAATACAAGGACTTTATTATGTTTTTTTACACCGCTTTTAATCGCTTCCCAATCAACTGGGTTCAGGGTACGTAAATCAAGAATTTCAATGTTACCATTGAATTTTTTTGAAGCAGTTTTTGTCCAGTAAACACCCATTCCGTACGTAACTACAATTACTGAATTCCCCTCTTCAATACATTTTTGGGTAGCTGGCTGAATAATATTCGCTTTGCCTAAAGGTATAACATAGGATTCATCGGGTTCGACCGTTTTTGCATCATCCGTACCCGGAACCTTTGACCAATACAAGCCCTTATGTTCAAAACTTATCACAGGATTTGGATCAAGAAAAGCGGCTTTTAATAATCCTTTCATATCAGCAGCATTACAAGGGTAAATAACTTTTATACCACGTATAGTCAGAACTGCAGACTCAATACTTCCACTATGGTACGGGCCTCCCCCCCCATAACCCCCAATGGGAATTCTAATAAGTGATTGTATTGGAAATTTTCCTTTTGTGATGTAACAGCTTTTCGATAATTCTTCAACTAACTGGTTCATCCCCGGCCAAATATAATCGGCGAATTGTATTTCAACGATGGGCTTTACACCTACAGCCGACATTCCCGCTGTAGATCCAACAATATATGCTTCCTGTATAGGTGTGTTAAACACCCTGTGATCTCCATACTTATCTGCCAATGTAGCTGCTTCACGAAAAACTCCTCCAAGCCGTTTACCAACATCCTGACCATAAAACAGGCTTTCAGGATAATTTCTTAGAATTTCATCAATTGCATGAAGGGCAGCATCCACCATTACAACCTTTTCTCCATCTGGCGGTTTGCGCTCCCCGATTTCTTTATTGATTACTTCCGGGGCAAATTCATGTGAATCGAATTTGTCAATATCCGGATCATCAGAATCCACAGCCCTTTTAAATTCTTTTTCGACAAATACAGTAACTTCTTCACGTATCTTATCCAGGTCTGTCTTTTCAATTTCAGATTTCAGGAGCAATTCTTCAAGCCTATCAATTGGATCACTCTTTTGATGAAGCGCAAGGTCTTCTTCTCCCCTGTACCACTCTTTACGTACACCAGATGTATGATGGCCCAATAATGGGCATAATGCATGAACAAGCACAGGTGCTCTGTCTTTTCGTACGTACTCAATCACTTTTTTAATTCCCAGAAAGCTTTCTTCAAAATCGGAACCATTAAGTCGAACACGCTTCAATCCTTTAAACCCAGCTGCATACTCATAGGCATCCATCGCCCTCATTTCATCCCCTGAAGCAGATATTCCCCAGTTGTTGTCCTGGACTACATAAATGATGGGTAGTTTTTTTAAAATGGCCATCTGAAATGCTTCCGCAACTTCGCCCTCGGTAACTGAACCATCACCAAGCGAACAGATAACCACAGGATTTCGTTTATCCCCCATCTTTTGACTTTCCAGGTAAGATAGAGCATGGGCCATACCCGTGGCAGGAATCGCTTGCATACCGGTTGCACTGCTTTGATGAGGGATTGTAGCGTAACCTCCACCTTTCACGGCCGGATGTCCATAGTAGCTTCGCCCCCCGGTAAAAGGATCTTCCTTTTTTGCGAGTAATTGTAACATTAACTCATGGGGTTTAAATCCCATTCCCAACAATATGGACTCATCCCGGTAATAAAGCGAAGCAAAATCATATTCTTTAAGCTGAAGACCTACAGCCAATTGGATAGCTTCATGGCCCCGGGAAGTACTGTGAACATATTTGGCTGCAATATCCCTTTGTTCATCATATATATCAGCCATTGCCCTGGAAGTACACATAAGCATGTAACCCTTCAACAGCACTTCATTTTTAATGATGCTGCGTTGAAGTTTTTCTTCTGCTACCTGTCCCATATTCGGCGATTTTCGTTACACAAAGTTACTCAAAATGCAAGATTTAAATATATCTATTTAATACATTCATTGTGTCTATTGAAGCCATATTTACATAGATTTACAACAGGTTCAAATAAAAACACATTTGCTGGAATCGTTAAGCACACTTGATACCGAATTACTCCTGTTTCTGAATCAATTTCACAGTCCATTTTTTGATTCAGTAATGTTCAGACTTACCAATCAGCTAACCTGGTTGCCATTTTTTCTTTTTATCATATTCTTTATCTACAAAAATTTTAAAAAAGATACCCTATGGATATTGCTGGGTGTTGCAATAGTGATAACCCTTTCAGATCAATTTGTATCGGGATTTATGAAACCTTATTTTGGAAGATTTCGGCCATCAAATGATCCTTCATTGGTGGGGTTATTACATATCGTAAACGGATATAAGGGGGGACTGTATGGATTTGCTTCGTCTCACGCTGCCAATTCATTTGGCATCGCTACATTTTTATGGCTTACAACCCACAAAAACATAAAATGGATTTGGATTATGTTTGTTTGGGCATTAATATTTAGCTATACACGCATTTACCTGGGTGTCCACTACCCAGGAGATGTCATAGTAGGTGCTATCGTTGGAATGCTCCTTAGCTATTTAGTATTTTGGATGTACAAATTTGCTTTATCTAAAATTAGAAAAAGCAAAACTTATACGTTATGATTTTACCATCTGTCTGACATATTTACCAATAATATCAAATTCAATATTTACAATATCTCCTTCACTTAAACCTTTAAAATTTGTATTGTCAAAAGTGTAAGGGATGATAGCAACATCAAATGCGTTATCGGAAACATTAAAACAAGTCAGACTGATACCATTGATACAGATACTTCCTTTTTCAACTATCAACCCATTATGAGGTGAATCAAGGTTAAATTTGAAGATCCAACTGCCATCCTGCGCTTCAATGCTGGTACATGTGGCGATCCCATCAACATGGCCCTGAACGATATGACCATCAAATCTTCCGTTGTTAAGCATGGCCCGCTCAAGGTTAACCAGTGAACCTTCCTCAATATTTTTGAAATTCGACTTTTCCAACGTCTCATTTACTGCCGTAACAAAATGAACATTTTCCTGAACATCTACAACCGTAAGGCAAACACCACTGTGGCTCAGACTTTGGTCGATCTTCAGCTGATTAGAAATATCACTTTGAACTCCAAAAGTTACATTCGTACCTTCTTTTACTTTCGAAACTACCTTCCCGAAATTTTCAATTATACCCGTAAACATGATGAACTTTGCTGATTAGAAATTTAAAAAAGGAAAGTTAGTGAATTCATCAAAATACAATCCTATAAAATTAGAAGCACTCTATAAATTCCTTTTACTTTAGCGTTATAATTCTTCAAATTGATACTACAGAAAGATACATATAAGCATAGGGGAAAACGCAAGGCATTGGTACAAACTATTGAGTCAAAAGGAATCGAAGACTTACGAGTAATTGAAGCTGTAAACAAGGTACCAAGGCATTTCTTTTTTGACCCGGCATTCCTTGAACACGCATACCAGGACAAAGCCTTTCCCATAGGTGAAGGACAGACAATTTCCCAACCTTACACAGTAGCTTTTCAAACGGAATTACTAAAAATCGAAAGAGGTGACAAAGTATTAGAAATTGGTACAGGATCAGGCTACCAGGCATGTATTCTAATTGAACTTGGTGTGAAGGTATTTACAATTGAATACAACAGAATATTATATGACCGGACCCGAAAGTTTCTACCACAAATTGGTTATCAGCCTGTATTTAAATGTGGCGATGGCACCAAAGGATGGCCAAATCATGCTCCATTTGATAAAATTATTGTTACAGCAGGGGCCCCAACTATACCAAAGGCACTTATTGATCAACTAAAACCGGGTGGAATCCTTGTAATACCTGTTGGAAGTCGAAATCGTCAGGTAATGGTCAGATTGACAAAGGAAAGTAAACTCAAACTTAAGAAAGAAGAGTTTAATTATTTCGCTTTTGTACCTTTGCTGGGCGATAAAGGATGGAAATAATAATGGAATTTATATCCTCCCAATACTACAAATAATATGGCACAAAAAAAGAAGTTTGTTAAGGATTCAAATGTAATAATGACAGAATTAGTGCTCCCTAACGACACAAATACATTGAATAATCTCATGGGGGGGCGTTTGATGCACTGGATGGATATTGCCGCAGCAATTGCAGCACAAAAACACTCCAATAGAATTGTTGTTACTGCCTCAGTAGATAACATTTCATTTAATAAACCACTATATTTAGGAAATGTGGTCACTATTAGTGCACAGGTATCGCGGGCCTTCAACAGCTCAATGGAAATTTTTTTAAAAGTATTTGCAGAAGATATACCTGCAAATAAAAAGATCCAGACGCACTCTGCATTTTTTACATTTGTAGCTGTGGACCAATCCGGAAGTCCTATTGATGTGCCGCAAGCCGTTCCTGAAACGGATGAAGAACAGGAACTTTTTGATGGCGCTTTGAGAAGAAGACAACTTCGATTAGTACT
>CAZONK010000193.1:0-6454 GCA_964581095.1 uncultured Roseivirgaceae bacterium | reverse complement strand
TATAGTTACTGGCAGCATTCGTCTCTATTCCATCTGTAGTTTTAGTTGTAGCATTTTGTTTTGTTGTTTTATTTCTCGACCAATGATCTCAAAGGTAGTTTTTTTTAGATTATTAAGGTCATCCAGGATCATCCCCGTAGTGTCAATAGGTTTGTGAACAATAATTCGCAAGGGATGGATTTTCCTGTTTATTCTTAGTTTTTTCTTATCCGGTAGTATTTCCCAGTTAAAAGGAATTGATACCGGTACAATGGGGATCTGTTTCTCAATTGCTATCCGAAAGGCGCCCTCTTTAAACCGGGCTAACTCCGGGGGTGAAGTTGTAATGATTCCACCTTCAGGAAATACAACAAGATTTTTCCCATTATCCAGCTCTTCTTTTGACCGTGCAATGGTATTGTAGCGGCTCCTGAAATCTTTACGATCCACAGGAATGTGCAGTCGCTTAAACATGTAGCCAAAAAGCGGGATTTTACTTATTTCAATTTTTCCGACATACGTAATATTATCATCTATCAGTGCAAGCGATACAATATCCAGGATTGACATATGATTTGGGCAATAGATATAACGACAGTTTTTACTCAATTTCTCTTCGAATCGGAGGTCAATCCGGATCATGAGGATTTTAAAATATAATATTGTCCAGTAATGATTAAGTTTATACGCATATTTATGAAACCTGGTGTTTAGTCCAAAAAGAAAATATAAAGGGAAAAGGACCAGGTAAGATATAACCAAAATTAAAAAGGCTATCCAGGTATAAATAATTGTACCCATCTTTGAAATAATATTCCCCTTATTGTTTTAAAAGTCGCAAAATACGATTAAGCACGAAAATTCACATGAATTTTTCACTTGTAATTTAGAGTTGAGTTAAAAAAAAGACTGCCCGAAAGCAGTCCCTTTTATTATTGATTAATGATGGACCTAATGTGTTGAAAGATATTCTGCCACACCTTCACGTGATTCTTTCATTGCATCTTTTCCTTCTTCCCAGTTGGCCGGGCAAACTTCACCAAATTTAAGGTTATGATGCCAGGCATCTGCAATTCTCAGGTACTCATCAATATTTCTTCCGATAGGAAGGTCATTAACTGTCTCGTGACGCACAATTCCTTCTTTGTCAATAAAGAAGGATCCCCGGAATGCAATGGCAGTACCTTCAAATTCAAGACGACCATCCTCGGTGTAATTCCAGTCGCCACCAAGAACTCCAAAATTTGATGCGATGGTTTTGGATATATCAGCTACCATCGGGTAAGTTATTCCCATAATTCCACCCTGATCTTTAGGTGTGTTTAACCAAGCCAGGTGTGTTTCAGCAGTATCGGTTGAACACCCAACCACTTGAACTCCCCTTTTTTCAAACTCTTCCAGTTTCTCCTGGAAAGCAAGAATTTCTGTGGGACATACATAGGTAAAATCTTTGGGATAGAAATAGAAAAGGACTTCTTTATTTCCAATATACTGCTCTAATGAGAAGGAATCAACAATTTCTTCGCCATTTATAATAGCTTCTTCGTTAAATATAGGCGCTTTTTTTCCAACAAGTGACATAATAGTAAGGGTTTATATTTATAAATTTTTATTCTGGTTTTCTATAGATTCAGGTCTTTTTTTGGATCGATTTTTTCGCCGGTAATATGCAGACGAATATTCTTTATATCCAGGTTTTTTATTTGTTTTTCTCTGAGATAGTCAGAAATTAACTGATCCAGTTTATCATCTTTAAAATCAACAATCTCATTGGTGTTAGAGCAAAATATATGATTATGGCTATCCATTCTAGCATCATATCGCATATTTCCTTCACTTGTATTAACCCTTTTGATCAATGCTCTATCTACAAATACTTCCAGTGTTTTATAGATAGTACCTAAACTGATGCTGGGATTGACTTTTTTTATATTTTCATAGATTAATTCAGCAGTGGGGTGGTCCTTTGATTTGATCAGCGACTGAAAAATCACAAGCCTTTGCTGAGTAACTTTTAGCCCGCTTTCCGTGAGCATTTCTTTGATGGAATGGAGTGTTGAGTTAGTCAAATATAAATAAGAATTATTCTTAACAAGTAAATTTTATTGCGACAAAATTATAAGATTCATTTGAAATATTATGCATCATGAATAAAGTTTTTTAAAAGATAATTGCTTGGTTTGGATGTATTTTACTATTTTGAACAATTAAAAGGTTACTAAATATTAAGCACATAGAATATATCAACATGCAAAGACAGATGAAAAAATATCTTTTATCACTGGTACTTACTTTAGGCCTGGGATCAGTTTCATATGCTCAATTACCGGATTTCGACTTGCTGCTCCGGGGCGGTGGAGAAGATATGTCCACGTATATGGGTTATTATGTGGATCCGTTCATGAAAAGTTTTGGTACGGGGATAGCCAATTCATGGTATAACACTGCTAAACCGCATGAAACCCTGGGATTTGACCTGACAGTTTATATGAGTCTTGTAAAAGTTCCGGACGCTCAAAGACTATTCACATTTAATGAAAGTGAATATATTTCCTACAAATTGGCATCAGGAGCAACCAGTGCTGAGTTACCGACTTTACTGGGGCCAACCACTAGTGAACAACTGGTTACTGATTATACCGATCCTGATACAGGGATTAATATTAGTTCTAATCCTTTTAATGCCCCCGATGGTCTTCAGAATGATTTACCTACGAACAGCATACCTGTACCAATGATTCAGTTAGGTATTGGAATTGTGAAGAATACTGAACTGATCGTTCGGTATGCTCCCAGTATTAGCATTGGTGATGCTTTTAAGCTGAAACTTTTTGGATTGGGGATAAAGCATGATATCAAACAATGGATTCCTGGAATTAAAACATTACCTCTTGATCTTTCGATTCTTATAGGATATACAAAGCTAGATACAGATTATTTTTTCTCAGATACCAGCCCTATCGTGACAAATAATGCGAAAGCAGATTTTGATATAAATGCATTAACAATTCAGGCATTAGTGTCCAAGAAATTATCTGTTATAACTTTTTATGGTGGTGTTGGATACAATAGTGTTAAGTCGAATTTTAAAATGTCGGGAGATTATCTGATTACAGATGCAAACGATCCGTTAATAGCTGCTACTGTTACTGATCCTGTTGACATTGATATTAAACTCAGTGGATTTCGTGCTACAATAGGAATGCGCCTTAAACTGGCCATATTTACCTTTCATGGAGATTATACTTTCCAGGAATACAATACACTTACATTTGGATTTGGTTTCAGTGTGAGGTAAGAAATTTTAAAATAGAAATACCTGAGGCCGTACGTTAATTCTGCGGCCTTATTTTATTAAAATGAAAATATAATATGAGTATAAATGTAGCGTTGCTTTCCAGAATATGTGAAACTCCCGGTGTACCCGGGTATGAAAGCCGGATACGGGAATTAGTAATATCAGAAATTAAATCATTAGCAGACGATGTACAGGTTGATAATATGGGAAATGTGATTGCCCTGAAAAAAGGTAAGAAAAAACCAGGGACAAAAAAGGTGATGATTGGGGCCCATATGGATGAAATTGGATTCATGGTGACTTATATTGATGATGACGGCTTTATAAGATTTACTACACTCGGAGGATTTGATCCCAAAACACTGACTGCTCAGAGGGTGATAGTACATGGAAAGAAGGACTTGATAGGAGTCATGGGAACTAAACCCATTCATGTAATGACCCAGGAAGAACGCAATAAACTGCCGATAATTCAGGATTACTATATCGATATGGGCATGGGAAAAAAGGAGGTAGAAAAATGGGTGAGTGTTGGAGACCCGATTACGCGTGAAAGGGAATTGGTTGAAATGGGTGATTGTGTAAACTGCAAATCCATTGATAACCGTGTTTCGGTATTTGTACTCATTGAAACATTCAGGATACTAAAAAGGAATCCTTATGATGTTTATGGTGTATTTACTGTACAGGAAGAAGTAGGAATCAGGGGGGCCAATGTAGCAGCCCATCAAATCAACCCTGACTTTGGATTTGGCCTGGATACAACCATTGCTTTTGATCTTCCGGGTGCACAACCTCATGAAAAGATTACATCACTCGGTGAAGGTACAGCAATTAAAATAATGGATGCAATGACCATTTGTGATTACCGAATGATTGATTACATGAAAAAAACTGCAAAAAAAAATAAAATCAAGTGGCAGAGTGAAATTCTTGTAGCAGGAGGTACCGATACCGCCGGTATTCAGAGAATGGGTAAAGAGGGGGCTATTTCCGGGGCGGTATCTATACCCACACGTCACTTACACCAGGTAATTGAAATGGCAAATAAAAAGGATATTGAGAACTCAGTGAAGTTGTTGTCTTGCTGCCTCGAGGATATTGACAGTTATGACTGGTCGCACAAATAATTAATATATCAGCATGCGGGTAAGTACAATTCCACCGTAAACCGCTGCAACTCCAAAAATTACGCTAAGTATCGTGTTGGTAATTAACGGACCATATGCACCTAGTTGAAACAGGCTCAGATTTTCGGCTGCAAAGGTTGAGAAGGTAGTAAAGCTTCCACAAAAACCAACGGCGAGAAACAACCGATATTCCTGGGTCATTACTTTGTGTTCTTCTGCCAGCCCATAAATAATACCAATTATTAATGATCCAAGTATGTTAGCTGTAAATGTTCCCCACGGAAACCCTCCGCTGGTATGCGGTACCATAAGCTGAACAAGATACCTTGATATAGCACCTGCAAAACCTCCAAATCCAACCAGGAGTATCTTCATCATTCTGCAATTATACATTTATTAAATGAATGAATCTTCCGTAGAATGAACCAAATAAAAATTAATATTGTAGTAATTCGTTTAAGGGTAACCCACGAAAGATTGCATGAAGCATATTGTAATTATAGGTAACGGAATCGCAGGTATTACCGCAGCAAGAAATATCCGTAAATTGTCGGATTCTAAAATCACCGTTGTTGGGTCAGAGTCAAAACATTTTTTTTCACGTACAGCATTGATGTATATTTTCATGGGGCACATGAAATTTGAACATACCAAACCTTACGAAGATTGGTTCTGGGAGAAAAATAAAATTGAACTGGTTCACGACTATGTAAACAGGATTGATCCGGAGAATAATTTGATAAGGTTAGAAAAAGGCGGGTCGATGCAATATGATACCCTGGTACTGGCATCGGGATCTGCTACAAATAAATTTGGATGGCCGGGACAGGACCTGAATGGTGTGCATGGATTATATAGCCTGCAGGACCTCGAAGCGATTGAAAAGTCCTCCGTCTATACTAAGCATGCAGTAATTACAGGTGGTGGGTTGATTGGGGTTGAATTTGCAGAAATGCTACATTCAAGGGGTATTGAAGTTACTTTTCTTGTTCGCGAATCTGCGTACTGGCAAAATGTGCTTCCCCTCGAAGAAGCAGAACTGGTAAGCAGACACCTCGAAGAACACGGTATTAATGTGAGTTACAATACCGAACTAAAAGAAATAATAGGTGATTCAAATGGAAATGTTATCGGAGTAATAGCGAATGATGGTTCTTCCATTGAATGTCAGATTGTTGGACTTACAGCAGGAGTACACCCCAACATCGGATTAACTGATGGAACTTCCATTGAATCAAACAGGGGTATTTTGGTCAATGAATACCTTCAGACCAACATTGAAAATATTTTTGCTATTGGGGATTGCGCTGAAGTTAAAAACCCACTTCCCGGGAGAAAGCCGATTGAGGCCGTCTGGTATGTGGGTAGAATGATGGGGGAAACACTTGCCCATACCATTACCGGCAATAAAACTTCATACAAGCCCGGATACTGGTTTAATTCTGCAAAATTTTTTGATATTGAGTATCAGACCTACGGAAATGTAGGGCCTGTTCTTCTGGAAAATGAAGACCAATTTTATTGGGAAGAAGAGTCAGGACGGAAATGTCTGAAAATTGTTTTTGACAAAGAAACGCTGGTTATAAGGGGAATCAATGTATTTGGAATTCGCTTACGACATGACGTTTGCGACCAATGGTTGAAAGATAGAAAGAAGGTAGCCTATGTAGTTGAGCATTTTTACGAAGCCAGTTTCGATCCGGAATTTTATCAAAGCCTTGACACTCAAATCAGGAAATCATTCAACACTTCATTTTCTCAGCATCGTTCAGACAACGGGGATAAGAAAGGATTTTCTGTAACATCTCTAAGTCTATAAATGAGGAAACTGATGGATAACTTAAGAAAAATCGGGCTCATTTTATTTCTGATCGGATTCGGGCTGTTCCTTATTTCATTTTTCCTGATCAATCATACAATCACCAATAGCATTATCGATGGACATATGCCTGAAAGCGAGCAAGGCGATGTGGTTATAGATCAAAGCGAACGATTTGTTGATAAACCGGTTGGCAATAGTTTTTCATTTGTAAGTAAGCTTGAAGCT
>CAZONK010000192.1:0-6491 GCA_964581095.1 uncultured Roseivirgaceae bacterium | reverse complement strand
TATTAATCTCCTGATTTAAGCGTACGATAAACCAGTAACAAAAAGTCTTTGCTTTTCACGAAACCATCCGGCCATACTTCATCATATCCAGCAATCGGATTTTCTGTTATTACTTCATCCTGGGTCTTTCCTGCTTCTATCAGGGGCATTATTTTAGAGCGAATGTCTATCAACTGGTTTCTGAATTTCTCCAGGTCGCTTTTGCCCAGTATTGGTCCATGGCCCGGAATTACTTTTGTCTGTTCATCAATCATTTTTAATACATTGCCTTGAAATGCGATCATGCCGTTAAGTGATCCTCCTGCAGAAACATCAATAAACGGGAATCCATAGGTTACGAATGTGTCTCCCATATGAATCGCGTTACTGGTTTTAAACCAAACCGCTGCATCCCCGTCGGTATGCGCCGGACCACTATGAAAAACAAAAACTTCCTCATCATTTAAATGAAAAGTGATCTCATCTTTGAATGTAATAATGGGTAATGCAGCTTTGGGAAAGGTGGGTACATCCCTTTCAATCCATTCCATAAATTGACCTGTACTCATTCTTTTCCACACATTGTCCTGGGCAAGGATAACGGCACCATCTTTTGCCAGCAATTCGTTCCCACCGACGTGGTCAAAGTGCCAATGTGTATTTACAATGAATCTCAGTTCCCTGTCACTTATGGCTATCAGTGAATTAGTAATTTTCTCGTTAAGTTCAGCATATTGGGAATCAATGATCATTATTCCATCCTCGCCATGTAGTACCCCAATATTACCTCCGCTACCTTCAAGTACGCTAATTTTATCGTTGATTTTGTGAGTTTTTATTTCTACAGACCCCCAGTCCTGACTTAGAATAATTTGGGGCATTATTAATATCAGGAATGCAATTGCATATTTTTCCATGGTGGAAAGTGTTAGATTAAGTGAAAAAGATAAGAATAATTTCAGATAATATAGTAATTATTTATTTACCAGCATTCGGTGGACATTTTAAACGAAAGTTTGAATTCAGGTCGTTATTCCGTACGTTTGTAATTATGAAAATACTATCTGTTACAGAAGCAAGAAAAAATATTTATAAGCTTATCAATCAAGCCTCAGATAGCCATGAACCTATTCATATCACTGGAAAAAACAATAATGCAGTATTAATAGGTGAGGATGATTGGCGTGCAATACAAGAAACAATATACCTTTTATCAGTTCCTGGTATGAGGGATTCTATTGTTGAGGGTATGAAAACACCTCTATCCAAGACTGCCTCTAAGCTTAAATGGTAGATGTTTATAAGCTTGTTTATACAAAACAGGCACAAAAGGATGCAAAAAAAATTGCCTACTCAGGGTTAAAACCAAAAGTACTCAAACTCCTACAACTATTAGAACGAGATCCATTACTACCCTATCCTCCTTATGAGAAACTTTTGGGAGATCTGTCAGGAGCTTATTCAAGAAGAATTAACATTCAGCACCGACTTGTATATCAAATTTTGGAAAGCAAAAAGATTGTTAAAGTATTACGTATGTGGAGCCATTATGATTAAAACCACTATCTCCTTCCAAATCTATATTAAGTTAAACAAATAACATCTGAAGTAATTCTTATCAACTAAAGAATGAAAATGGTTTCTAATTGAGGCAAATTTGTTTAATTTAACTAATTATATTTATTTCAGTTCTAATCAAACCCACATGAAGCATTTATCCTCATTTCTAACAATGTTAATTATCGCTTTCACCTTTTCATTTTCTTTCGGGCAGGATGAATATGAACAACTTCTTGATATAGCCGTTATAGATCAGAAAGTTATGATGCCCATGCGTGATGGGATCAGGCTTGCTACAGATATTTATCGTCCTAAAACCACGGAGAAAGTGCCCATTATCTTTTCACGGACACCTTATAATTTTAACTCATGGGGTGATGGGGAATTCAGGACACGCTCGATGCAACGTGCGTATGAGGCAGTAAAAAGAGGATACGCATACGTGATCCAGAATGAACGCGGAAGGTTCTTTTCGGAAGGAGAATGGGATATCCTGGGCACTCCCCTCACCGATGGATATGATGCTTTTTCATGGATGGCTGATCAAACATGGAGCAATGGAAAGATTGGTACACTGGGTTGTTCGTCAACAGCTGAGTGGCAAATGGCGGTTGCCGCCTTGGATCATCCCTCGCATGCAGCCATGGTACCACAGGGCTATGGAGCCGGTGTAGGCCGTGTGGGTGATATATATGAACAAGGTAATTGGTACCGTGGTGGTGTAGAACAAATGCTGTTTTTTGCCTGGCTCTATGGTACACAACATGATGAGATGAAACCCCAACTACCCGATGGCATCACACAAGCAGATCTTCAAAGGATACAACGGTTTTATGATATGGCCCCCGAATATCCGAGGGTAGATTGGTCGGAAGGCCTCCAACATCTCCCAATCCAGGATATAATCAAAAATCAAAATGGACCTCAGGGTGTATTTGAAAAAATGGTCAGGAGAAAGCCCAATGATCCCGATTGGTATTCCAGTGGGCTCTATCATGACGATATGGGATTTGGTGTTCCTAGTTTTTGGTTTACTTCCTGGTATGATGTTTCCATTACTCCCAACCTGGCTCTATTCAATCATGTTAGAAGTCTTAAAAACAAAGAGGTGGCAGACAATCAATACCTGGTAATCGCCCCTACCCTACACTGCAGGTACACCAGGGCAACAGAAAATACCATTGTTGGTGAACGAAATGTGGGTGATGCACGCCTGGACTATGATGGAATGATCTACGGCTGGTTTGATTACTGGTTAAAGGGGGAAAAGAATGGCATCCTGGAAAAATTACCGCGTGTACAATACTACACAATGGGTAGTAATGAATGGAAAACTTCTGAAACCTGGCCTCCTGAAAATGCTAATATGACTACATTCTATATCAACAGCGGTGGAAATGCCAATAGCCTGTTTGGTGATGGCGAGCTGACCTTAAATCCACCCGAGAAAGAAACAAAAGACAATTTTACCTACGATCCAATGAATCCGGTATCATCCTATGGGGGAAATGTGTGTTGTACAGGAAATGCAGTTAAAGGTGGAGCATTCGATCAGCAGGAAATGGAAACCAGGAATGATATACTTGTTTATACCTCGGAGCCATTACAGGAAGGCATTGAGATAAGTGGTTTTATCGAAACCTCAATTTATATTTCTTCTGATGTAAAGGATACAGATCTTACAGTAAAGCTTATCGATGTTTATCCTGATGGAACGGCCTATAACCTGGATGAAACCATTCAACGGGTAAGGTATCGTGAAGGGTATGACAAAGAGGTATTCATGGAGCAGGGCAAAGTTTACGAAGTAAATCTTACACCTTTATCAACCAGCAATTTCTTTAAGAAAGGACACAGGATAAGAATTGAGGTATCGAGCAGTAACTTCCCCCGTTTTGCACGAAACATGAATACAGGTGGTAATAACTTCGATGAATCTGAAGGTATCGTGGCGCATAATACGATACATCATTCAAAGGAATATCCTTCTCAAATTCGTTTACCTATTGTAGGCCCACTGAAAATTGAAAGCAGGTAAAAGTTGTGAATAGATCCCTCGCACCATTAGAAAATTATATTTATAATTTATAACTCATCTATTGGTTATTTTGAGATAGGCTTATCTGCGAATTGGCAACTAAGATAGGGTGGTAGTTAATTGAAAGGATCACAATAAGGACTGGCCATTCAAATCGGTTGTCAGAATTTCAGACATGTAGTCAAAAAAAGGACGCATTTGCTTAAATGCATGCGAAACTATACCTGGGAAGTCTTTGCTATACACTTCTTCCTGAGTGAAATCATGTCTGAGTATAAATTGTTTGTATCGCAGCAGATCAATGTCCGGATGGTCCTTATCAAAACCTCTTGGAGCAGTTTTAAGTTTTGACCCATTCAACGTACCAAAAAAATCTCTAAACTGTTTAGATTCGATTATGTCCCACAATGGCTCCGGGGCCTGGTTGATTTGTCTTCTGATATGGAGTAAGTCTTCCTTATTGGGACCGAAAAATCCACCCATAACAAATGATCCTTTGGGCCCGACCTGATAATAATATCCTCCTCTCCTTTCAGCTCCTGACCGTCTCATACGGCCTCCCCAATTGGTTTTGTAGGGTGTTTTGTCTTTTCGAAAGCGTACGTCACGATATATACGATACAGGCTTTTTTTACCGGAAGAGGTTCCTACAATATCATGGTTATCCATTTCAGCTAATAACTGATCAGCGAAATCGATCATTTCTTCATACGATTTTTCATAAATCCCCCTGTTTTCATTAAACCAATTACGGTTGTTGTTTTTGTCTAGTTTCCTTAGAAATTTGAGTGTGCTTTTCATCACGTTTATTAATTTATGGTGCAATCTAACAAAGTGTTTAATTTGAGATAATCAAATCAAATGAATCTTTTGTCCAAATAGTGTCCAACATGTGTACAAGTAATCTTAACTCTCCTATGCTTCTTATTTTATATTTTAGCTTTTACTTAAATACTAAAAATATGGTATCTCCCTAAAGGACGTAGTTAACCCTGACACAAATAATTGACAATCAAGTGATTTCAATTATTTATCGTCACTATGTAGGGATAATCCTGGTTAAACCGAAAGATGGGGATTGCTGCGTATTTTGTTCTTACGGTACAGGGAAGTGTCCGCCTGTACAACAGGTAACGTGTTGTTAAACCGGTATCATAAAGTTGAAGGCTATGGAAAAAGCTCGAATAGGACGCATTTTTAGATTACTATCAGGAATATTTTTTGTGACGGAGGTATTTCCGGTTTATTCAGAGCTTTCATCATCTCCGGTATGTTCCATTTTATTCCTGACATCTTTTGAAATTGTTTTAACCTCTTTCTTCAACTGCTTCAATTCTTTTTTGATTGTTTCCTCTGAAAATTCTACCTCCTCAATTGGGTTAAGGATTAATTCATCATAAACTTTTACTATCCGATTCGAGAACATTCCAAGGTTCCTAAACTCACCCAGATGGCTCAGGTAAAGTGCACTATTGCGTGTTCCTACTTCATGGTTTTTAATCCGCTTGATTTGTTTCTTCCTGGCGCTCCGTATAATATTAATTACTGACTCCACATGGTCATACAATTTCTGTGCTGATTCTGTATCTGCATTTTTGTACATGTCCATTATGGATTCATATCTTTCGCAAATCATGTTATGCATTGCTATTAGTTCATCAACCTGCTCTGGAAGCAACGGTTTATGATTATTATCGACATGGTTCAGATTTGATTCAATAATGACCATTGACTGTTTCCCCATTTCATGAAGGTAATCGGTTACAAGTATATACAGGTGTCCGGCTTCCAGATCAGGTTCAGGTACCCGATCAAGAAAGTTACTGGATATGTTCTTCAACCTTTTTACTCTGCCAAGAACTGGTTTCAATGATTCATAGGTACTATTTAGAATAGTAAGGTCTTCTTCTTTCAGCGCTTTTAGAGAGATATCAACCTGCGTGCAATATTGTGCTAAGAATGCTTTTATTTGTTTATAACACAAATTGATTAATTTGTCTTTTGTAAGTGTTCCCTCATCAATATTTCTTTCAAAATCCACTTGTTTTTTCAATCTTTTATCGTGGAACCTATGTGTACGATAGATAAATACGGCTACCATAATCAGGACAATGCTGATAGCAATAATTCCTCCAAAATGGAATATTAATGCCATGGTAAATGCAATTATAAACGCTGATAACGCGGTAAAAAACCATCCCCCAATAACTGAGAGGACACCTGATACCCTATAAACCGCACTTTCCCGTCCCCATGCCCCATCAGCCAGCGATGTTCCCATAAACACCATAAATGTCACGTAAGTGGTTGACAAAGGAAGTTTAAGGCTGGTTCCGATGGCGATCAGGATACTGGCAACAACCAGTGTAACAGAGGCACGTAGCATATCAAATGCCGGGGCTTCTTTTCCCAGATTTGCCTGTTTTGATTTAAAATGTGACTGATCAAATTGTTTATTTACGGCTCCTGTCCATCCCGAGGGCAATTTGTCGTTAACATATGTAGCCGCACTGGCAAAATTTCGTACAATTCTCCTTGATAACAAAAATGATGAAAATCGTTCATATCCTTCATCTTGTCTTCCAAGATCCAAAGAAGTTTTTATCACAGATTTCGCTTTTTTTGAGGTATATAACGTAACTACCATTATTACCCCTGCTAATAACAGCAATAAAGTAGGTGTTGGGACCTTCCCTGCAAGCCCCTCCATAAGAAATTGATCAGCCCCTTCTCCAGATTCTACAAACAATTGGTATGAGTTGTAACCGGCGAGTGGTACACCAATAAAATTAACCAGGTCATTGCCGGCAAAAGCCATTGCAAGTGCAAATGTTCCTACAAGTACCAAAACCTGGAGGATATTCACCTTGAAAACCCGATTTAATAAATATAGAACAAAGGTCCATCCGATAAA
>CAZONK010000191.1:0-6515 GCA_964581095.1 uncultured Roseivirgaceae bacterium | reverse complement strand
GCTAAAACCGCACTTTTAATACTTTGTTTTAGTCAAAATAGGGCTGAGTAGTTACGATTCTTTATATTACTTTTTTATGTATTGTAATGCGGGTTATAATACTATCGTGTCCTATCCTCATCTGAAATAACAATTACTGAATCCTCTGGATCAAATTGAATCATTTTCGATTTTTCAGGATTCACAACAATTCCATGAGATTTCTCAATATTGGTTTTATCAGCATATATGCGATAACCAATGGCTATTTCGTCCTGCAATTTTGCAGATTCCAATAGCGTATAATAATTGACAGATACGCCGGGTGAAATGTACCCGCTAATTGGTTTAATATATATCCCCGAATCTTTTGAACTGAAAAGTTTATCAAAAACCTGCATAAGGTACTTATTTTCGGATACCTGACTTAATAGCAAACTCAGGATATTATCACTTACAATGAAATCATCGGCTTCGGTAACTTCTGCCAGTCTGCGATTTTGTATATCCAGCATTTCGCTAACAATACTTATGTTTTTATCTTCTTGTTGAGAGATGTTTCGCAGGTGAAGTAGTGTCATAAGTGTTTTGGAATCCGCCTGCTGGATGCTGGTTTCTTCATGATTGCTTTGTAAGATAATATGATCAAATGACGTTGGATCAAGGTTTATTAAAGTTATTCTATCGGTAATGTCCTCTTCCGAAAATTCAACTTTTAGATTCACAAGTTCAGCTGCAAGTTCTGTAATTTGGGAAATTGGAGAATGCCGGTCAGTTACGATCTTAAGTAGTGATCCGTTTATCAGGCAGTTATTTAATTCTTTAATAATCATTGATGAACGTTGGTTCCATCCCAGGATAAGGATACGTTCAGGTTGCCATTTATGTTCTTTTACCGGAGAGGCTATTGCTTCTTTTATTATTCCATATTTCTTATTTCCTGAAATAATGAGCGTATCATCATCTTCGGATATGGCTATAATTTTTTCCCCTTTTTTAATGATGGTATCAAATGAAGGTTTAAGTTTTACTTCCCCGTCGGTGGTTTGCAATCCGAATACCGATGAGTCAGGGTAAGCAAATAATGCCTCACCGAATGTTTTACCAACGAGGCCAGGCTCTTCATTGAAATAGATTTCATCACCATCAAAGTCCATCAACTCTGTATAAACAATGCTTAAACCAGATTGCCGCCCTGTTTGTACTGTAATTAAGGCAATAAAGTAGTCAGATTGGATAAGTTCCACTTCATCTTTCCCGACAATCTTAGCTACCTCCAGGTTTTTGGGCTCTTTAATCTCCGCCGTAATATGGTATGGTCCCTGACGGCGGTTTGGGTGGGTTGTGATTGCAAGAATCGTTTTTATTACCTGGAAATCAGAATTCTCAGTCTCCTGATCCAGGATAATGATGGATTTGGTGTCAAATGGATTAACAATTTCCAAATCTTCGATATCAATTGGATTTCCGCTGCGAAAAATGAGTTTAGTGTTTTTCGTTTTACCCACTTTCGCCCGGATTTCATCTTCCATTTCTATCTTGTCTTTTTCAGCGAGTATTACAATACTTGGATTTTTCTGATTTTCGTTGGCAATCACCAACTCTGATATAATAGTATGGATTTTTGAAGACCAGCCCAGGATAAGAATGTGATTTTTTTCTACAACAAAAGATCGCCCTTTGCGGAGGAGTTCTACTTTTTCCAGAATTCCTCTGGACACAATACCAATGAGCGTACTTATCATTAAAATCCCCACCAATGTAACAATAAGCATTAGCACCCTGAAAGGCCAACCGGCATCGTTTCCCATGGTTCCGGGATCGAGGGTGCGCATAAGGCTCATCCAAAAGGAATTTATAAAATTTATGCTTTCGTCTCCTTGTGGTGTAACACCAAAAATGACTGCAACAGCAGTTAACAGAAGTATTACAAGGAGTGCCAGCAAACCTAAAAAAGCAATAAGTGTAACCGTTCCCTTCGACATCATGTTGTCGAACGAATACCGAATCTTATCGACAAAAGTAATTTTTTTCATATCTATAATTTATTCTATACCCCTAATTCAGTTTTGGGGATGGTGCCATCTTTATTAGTTCGTACATTTTATTAAACCGGTATTTATCGACCTGTTTTGCACACAATTCCCGCTGTTTTTTAAGTAGAACCTTTACCTCATCTTCAGAATATTTTTTCATAATCGAAAATTCAAATCATTTTATTGCACTATGTCGAATATAATGAATTTATTCGATGTAACGGGGAAGATGGTATGGGGAATCCACAAAAAACAAGGATTCGACAATTGGCTTATTGACAGCAATAGCATACATTTGCCAAGTGAAAATTTTGGCGCATATAAATCTAGCACTTTCAACGACCAGTATTACTGGTTTTACCCCTTTGGGGTTATAATTCTATTACCTCCGTCCGGAGCCTTTTGCTCCTTGAATCAATCGAACTTCACCCCTTAATTTACATGAAAGTATTAAAATTCGGAGGCACTTCAGTTGCAAGTGCACAATCAATACAAAAGGTAAAATCTATTGTTGAAACTGATAAAAACACCACTAAAATTGTGGTTGTTTCTGCTCTTGGAGGCATAACAAATTTTTTGCAAAATGCTGCCGTACTGGCTTCAACAGGTGCTGAATATAAATCCATTCTGGATACAATTGATGAAAAACATAAAAGTGTGGTTGAATCACTTTTTAGAGGGAAGAGCAGGGATAAAACTGTCAAATCAGTTGATGTTCTCCTGCAGAATCTTCGGGAGGTATGCAAAGGAGTAGAATTAACCGGTGACCTTACACCCCAGACCAATGATTTGATTCTGAGTTTTGGGGAACGGATGTCCTCCTTAATTATTTCAAATTACTTTCAGAATGTTCTCGGACATACCATTTTACTTGATCCCAGGGAATTTATTTTCACGGATAACAAATTTGGTTCGGCATCGGTCCGATTTGATGATACAAATGAAGCAATAAGAAAAGTCTTGGGTTCTGTCAAAGGGATTGGTGTTTGTCCGGGGTTTGTAGCGATGAGTAAAAGCGGCAAAATTTCAACGCTTGGCAGGGGAGGTTCTGATTACTCGGCTGCAATTATCGCAGGTGCCCTGAAAGCAGAATTATTAGAAATATTCACCGATGTAAATGGAATGATGACAGCAGACCCATCACTTGTAAAAGGGGCTCATGTTGTAAATCATCTTACGTATGAGGAGGCGATGGAGCTATCTCATTTTGGTGCGAAGGTTATTTATCCGCCTACCATCCAGCCGGCAATGAGTAAAAACATTCCCATTCAAATACGCAACACCTTTGAGCCCTCCAATCAGGGTACAATGATATCTGATAATGGCAATGGATCGGAGCGGGTGGTAAAAGGACTCACAAGCATCCGCAATATTTCCCTTATGTCACTGAAAGGAGCCGGAATGGTAGGCGTACCAAATTTTTCCCATCGGTTGTTCAGGGCACTCGCCGATAAAGAGATAAATGTCATTTTAATCACCCAGGCTTCTTCTGAGCATTCTATTACCGTGGGTATTAATGAGGAGGATGTACAAAAAGCACGGGAAGCGATTGATGCAGAATTTGAGCTTGAAATTACAGTAGGAAAAGTAGATCCTCTTGATGTTAAAACGGGTTTGTCAATTATTGCAATTGTAGGGAATAATATGCACCACCAGGTGGGTGTGAGTGGAAAGCTGTTTCGGACACTTGCCCACAATGGCGTAAATGTAGTCGCGATCGCCCAGGGGTCCTCCGAGCGAAATATTTCGGCTGTCATTAACTCCAACGATCTTAAAAAAGCTCTAAATAGCTTACATGAATCTTTTTTTCTATCAGATACCAGGCGCCTAAACCTGTTCATTATCGGAACGGGAAATGTGGGTTCCGTTCTGTTGGATCAGATATTGGCTCAAAAAGACTACCTGAAGGAAAACCACCATCTTGATATTCGATTGTGTGGACTTGCAAACAGTAGGAAAATGTGTTTCGATTCCGATGGTGAATTGCTTGAGAAATGGTCATTCAACCTTGAATCCGGCGACGAAATGGTTATTGACGGGTTTATTCTGCAAATGGATGAAATGAATTTGAGAAACAGTGTATTTATAGATAACACCGCTTCCAATAGTATTCCCGCACACTATGAAGAGGTACTTTCAAAGAGTATTTCGATTGTAACCCCTAACAAAGTGGCGTGTTCTTCTGATTTTCAACACTATCAACAACTGAAGAATGTAGCGCGTAAATTTAGGAGCGGATTTTTATACGAGACAAATGTGGGGGCAGGGCTGCCTGTAATTTCCACTCTCAACGACCTGGTTAAAAGTGGCGATCGGGTGATTGAGATCCAGGGTGTGCTTTCAGGAAGTTTAAATTTTATTTTCAATCATTACAACGGTACTAAAAGTTTTGCTTCCATCGTAAGGAAGGCGAAGGATGAAGGATATACCGAACCGGACCCCAGGCTTGATTTGAGTGGAAAAGATGTAATGAGAAAATTATTGATCCTGGCCCGGGAAGGAGGTTTTGAATTGGAAGAAAAGGATATCGATGCCGTATCTTGTGTACCGGAAGAATGCATGACAAAAGAAGGTGAAGCATTTTTTGAAGCACTTGAAAATGAAGAAGACTACTTTAAGTCACTGATTGATAATTCAAATGATGGAAAGTTGAAATATGTAGCTACATTTAATGAAAAGGGAGCGTCAACAGCATTGAAGTTGATTAAACCGGATCATCCCTTTTATCACCTGGAGGGAAAAGACAACATCGTCCTCTTTTTTACAAATCGCTACAAAGAGCAGCCACTTGTAATTAAGGGTGCAGGTGCAGGTGCGGAAGTTACAGCAAGCGGTATTTTCGCAGATATTATTAAAATTGCCAATTCATAGCATAACAATAAATAAATGGTAAAAGTATTTTCCCCGGCATCGATTGCCAACGTGGGCCCGGGATTTGATGTTCTCGGGTTCGCGATTAATGACCTTGGCGACATCGTTGAAGCTGAGTTTAATAATAGCGGGAAATTGCTGATTCAATCCATCAAAGGCGCCGATGGCCTTCCATTTGATGTAGAAAAAAACCTCACAACCATTGCAGCGCAAGCATTACTATCTGAAGTTGGTGATGACAGGGGGATCACATTCCGGATAAACAAAACGGTTATGCCCGGCAGTGGCCTGGGATCTTCTGCTTCTGCCGCATCAGTTGGGGCATTTGCTGCAAATGAATTATTAGGGAAGCCCTTTTCAAAAAATGAGTTGGTAAGGTTTGCGGGTATTGGAGAACAGGCAGCTTCCAACCAACTCCACCACGACAATGTAGCGCCATCAATGTTGGGAGGATTTTGTGTGGTGAGGAGCAACGACCCGATCGATGTTTTTCAAATCGAATATCCTGAAGATTTGAAGATAGTAATAGCGCATCCGCAGGTAGAGGTAAAAACCAAACAGGCAAAACGGATGCTGGGAAGAACGATGAGTATTTCCAATGCTGTGGTACAGTTTGGGAATATAGCCGGTTTGGTTAGCGGGATGACACGGAAAGACTTTGGATTGATCGGCAGGTCAATGGTGGATGTTCTTGCCGAACCCGTGCGATCAAAGTTGATCCCGGAATACGATGCAGCTAAAAGTGCCAGCCTCGAAGCAGGGGCTATTGGTACAAACATCGCGGGATCGGGACCGGCCATATTCAGTTTTTGCAAAGGAATGGACAGTGCTGCAGAGGTGAAAGAAGCATTTAAAAATGTGTATTCAAAAACGGAACTTGATGTCAGGTATTACATATCTGAAATTAATTCAGTGGGTACCACTTTAATCAATCAAATGGATTATGAGTACTGAAAAATGCTATTTTATAAAATTTCAACTTCGTCCGCAGTTTCAATGTCCCCCCTGCCTACCGGCAAGGCAGGCTCATTGAGGGGGTGCAGGGGGAGGAAAGCAAGAAATAAGAGTGACGAGTCAAAAAATATGGGATCACTTATCACAAATTATATAATAATAGAATCCAAAAACCACCCCCTTATCCCCCGCCAGCGGGGGACATTGTTATTAGTAAAATTTTTATGATTACTTATAAATCTTCAAACTCCTGATGCAATACATAAGCACCAATCAAGCTTCACCACCGGCATCTTTTGAAGAAGCCGTTAAGAAGGGCCTTCCAAGCGATAATGGACTGTTTATGCCGGAAACTATTCCAGTATTGTCCGATGGGTTTTTTAACTCCCTTCCGGGCCTTTCACTTCCTGAAATAGGCTATAACGTAATAAAAAATTTTATAGGTGATGAAATTCATAGCGAGGACCTTCGGTTACTGATCGAAGAGGCGCTGGATTTTGAAATACCACTTGTACAGGTAGAAGAAGGAGTTTATTCCCTGGAGTTATTTCACGGGCCAACCCTGGCTTTCAAAGATATTGGCGCCCGTTTTATGGCTAGATGCCTTGGGTATTTCAACCTGCAGCATCATGAGCGTGTTACTGTTCTTGTAGCAACATCCGGGGATACGGGGAG
>CAZONK010000190.1:0-6567 GCA_964581095.1 uncultured Roseivirgaceae bacterium | reverse complement strand
GTTCAGAATGTATGGTATATGGATTTATCATTTCCCTCGGATCGGCTTCCGCCAATTCATAAATCTTCCGGAGAAGAATGAATCGGTCTTTTTTTAGCTGTCTGATGTCCTTCATAACCCAAAGACAAAGTGTACACCAACTAATATTCGAAATTAAATGTACATTTCGATTGCACAGATGATTGTTCAATATTATCACTACAACATCAAGTTATTTACTTTCTCATCGACAGCCTCCCCAGATAGTGATCCGTTTCGTCTTCATAAACAACCTGCAAATCCCACCCACACAGAGCACATTCCTTCTGCATCCGATCTGCATCGATGTACAGCCAGTGAAACCAATCACCCCATTGTTCGCCATATTGATAACGATATTCTATTTCTCCGTAATAGGGTTGTTCCGTTAGCTGTTCTTTTTTCCATAAATACGCTACATCGCTTGAATCAAAAAGAAGGATTCCATCCGGACGCAGAAGTGAGCGGGCATGATCGAGTAATTTTTTTATCCCCTGTACGGTGCCCGTAAGTCCAATCCCGTTCATCAGAAAAAGAAGGGTATCGTATTTTTCTGTATCAGAATAAAAAAAATAATTACCGTTTACAATATTTTCAATACCCATTTTACTCATAATTCCACATTCAATTTTTGATATTTCAAGGGCCGTTACATCCATTTCAAGATCCTGCAAGTATTTTGTATGTGCTCCTACCCCGGCGCCCACATCAAGGACACGGCCACGGCACAATTCCATAGCAAATACCTCCAGATCGGGCATACCTGAAAAGTCACGGTAGTAAACTTCCGGATTCATATGGTCGGGAACGTCGAATTTATTATGAATAAGTAGCTCAGGACAATTTTTTTTACCCTCAAAAAAGTCGAGTAATGCCAATTCGAGAATTTGGGCAGGATGTTTCATTTATTCTTTGATGTCAGACACACAACGAAACCCAACAGTGCCGTTTCTTTCAAAACCAGGAGACACGTGTAATAAGATTTGACGGTGTTGTAGTGGCTGCGGTCCACCCTGTACATACCACCAACTGGACGTGGGCTTATAGAAACTCCCACCTTTAAGGATTGTGTATTTATAGGATCCACTTTCGTAGGTATCATTTGTCAGCTGCCAGATAAGCCCCGTAAGATCCTCGATTCCATACGGGTTGGCGCCTGCCGGGTATATCCCAACTTTGTCCATTAACCCATTCCCCGGATTACATTTTGTAGAATCGTACTCCATGCCCCAGGGGTAGTTCAGATACCGGCCAGCCTGGGCTGCGTATTGCCATTCCAGTTCAGTAGGTAATCTTTTACCCGCCCAGTATGCATAAGCCTTCGCATCATCCTTTGATACAAATACAACCGGAAAATCTTCCTGACCTTGAGGGATTCCCTCTCCATCCCAGTTTTTTAAGAAATTAACAGTATCGTGTGCTGCATATTTTGTAGCCTTCAAAAAGGCCGCATACTGCCGGTTTGTCACCGGGTGTTTATCAATATAAAAAGCATCCATTTCAACTTCCTCAGGCCCATCATATTCGGGATAAATTATAAATGTATCGCCCTGTTTAAAAACAGGTTTGAAATTGCCTGCGGGTACACGGACCATTCCTTTCGTACTCTTCCCTTTGATATTTATCTTGCCCGAAGTTGAGATTATCTTTGGGGTTCCGGGTTGGATAAATATAATTTCTTCATCCATCAATTCATCATTATCATCAAATAGCTGAACTATTATTTTCCCTTCAAAACGTGCAATATCCAATGGCGAGCCTGAATAAATAACAGGTAAATGATCATAAGTAGGTGACTCAAACCAAACTTTTACTGTTCCCGAATCGGACCGGATCGTTAATTTTGATCCTGATATTTTTAAATTGAGGAGTTTAGGAAACTGAACAATGCAGCCCACTGCCCCTTCGTTGTTGGTCCCAAGCAATTTTTTTTCAAAAGCATCCAATCCTGCACTTGCGTAAAAGATGCTTTCGACCGTGACAATTTTTACTAACTCATGGTTCCAAATATCCACAAAATGATATCCATTCCGTGGTTCAACTTCAAACAAAGGGCCCGCGTAACCACCCGGTTCAAGACTGAAGATGGTATAAACATCCTTGTTTTCTGTTTGCCACCTGTTTACATAAATACTGTCTTGCAGGGTTTTGATGAGCGGGGTCCAGTTGTTGGAAATAAAATTTGAGTGATTTTCCCTGAGAATGCGGGTTGTCCTGCCTAAAAACCTGTAGTCTTCCTCCACCCAATTGGGTTGTCCGGCGCGGAACATATTAATTTCGGTGCCGTACCCGTTAAAAAACGACAGGGCATATTCGCGTCGTATTCTTTCATAGGTCAATTCTGCCACCCTGAAAATCGCAAAATCCGGTTTTATAAGTTTGTTAAGATTCAGGATCGGCGGATAATAAAGCGCGTTGTGAACCCGCCCCGAAATTATCCCGGGCATATCTTTTGGAATGGCCATACCCTCGGAATACATGATCACACCGGGTCTTACAATGTCAGCGGCACGCTGCAATTCCACACTTGAACTACCCCGCGTGTCAAGCACCACCCCATCGGCTTCCGTATCCTTAATGAGTTGTGCCATCCCCTCCAGGTGTTTTTCATTGCGCATACTCTGGTCCCATGGATTATAGGCAATAAATAAACTTGCTCCATTCGATTTCAATGATTGGGATAACCTTTTTAGAGCCGGCAACCCACCCGGTAAATCCCGGTAAAGATCCCATTGGTTACGGTCATCAAGGCCCAGTGTAGGCCATGTAGGCCAGATACCAATTACGTCGTCTCCGCCATACAGCTTTTTCCCGCGAGCCATAAATTCATCAATCTTATAAGATGATTCTTCAATGCTATAAAACTTATGGTCCCAGGCCATCATTAAGTGTATGACATATGCTTTTTTTATCCACTGTAGGTCGGGGCGATCATACAGGGAAGAATCGAAATCTTCAAGATCATACAGGTACCGTTCCTGAAATACTCTTTTTAAACCATTTTGCCATTCACCTCCAAATGACTCGATATACAGATCGTAGGCTACGATGCCTCCCGGGTATAGTTCTGTTTCGAATCGTCTCCTCCGGGCGTTTTCCCATTCAATTCTCCTTGAAAGAGCACAGATATCTGATTCATTTATTGCCAGCGAGGTATAACCTAATTCCCACGCATTATCAGGAAGGATTACGGAAACAGGTGATTTCCCCGGAATAAACAACTTGGATTTGGAGAGGCGTTCATCTCCCAACCCGGTTAGATATACATGATCAGGACTTTCACCGAAAGGAACAACGTTTGAAATAGTGAGGGTATCGGATGAAATATTTTTAAATAGAACCTGTATTTTCCAGGCAATCGGGTGATTGTCCGGCTGCAGCTCAACTGATATTTTACCCGACAGGATATACTTTCCTTCTATCAGATCCAGCTGTCGGGAATAAACGATTTGATCGTTTAAAACAAATGAAAAAAGGGATTGTTCAGCATCCGGTACAATGACTGATCCGTTCCTGAACCCAATCCTATTTATTGTTAAACCATTCTTTTCTGGAAACGTTATATTTTTAATGTCCTGGCAAAAAACAATGTTGCTCAGAACGACAAATATTGAAAGAATGCTGAAAACAAATTTCATATATTTGGAATCTTTTTTTTGAATGGAAATTACGTTTAGATAACCTGTATTCCAAAAATTAAATTTAAGAATGGGAAACTACGAAGTTAATTCAAGAAATAAAGTAAAAAGGGTACCTCAACGCGGAGCGTATGATAAGGAAACGGCATATGAAATTCTTGATGCAGGATTTTTATGCCACCTGGGTTTTATTGTAGATGGGCAGCCATTTGTAATACCCACGTTGTACGGCAGGCAAGGAAACACGGTGTTTGTACATGGAGCATCCACGAGCAGGATGCTCACGGAAATCAAAAAAGGTGTGCCGGTATGCCTGACGGTAACTCATATTGATGGGCTTGTGCTTGCACGATCGGCATTTCACCATTCCATGAACTACCGGTCGGTAGTGGTATTCGGCAATGCAGTAGAAGTAGAAAATCCGGAAAAAGAAAAAGTCTTAAAGATCATATCAGACAATATCATTAATAATCGCTGGGAGGAAACCCGAACCCCCTCTGCAAAAGAATTAAAAGCTACCACAGTACTTTCGATCAGGATAAACCAGGCATCAAGCAAAATACGCGCTGGCGGTCCGGAAGATGATGAGGAAGATTATGACCTGAATATCTGGGCCGGTGTAGTGCCTATAGCCCCTGTTTTTGGAACACCCGTCAACGATGAAAAACTAAAAGAAAATATCCCTTTGTCACAAGCGGTTTCTGAACTCAGTTAATTTGCAGGAAAATGTTAGTTATTGTTAAAATACATTGATTTTCAGGTCATTGTAAGATAATACTACAATCTGTCCCTGAAATTCTACGATTCATCGTCTATTAATTTAGTGTTTGAAATGTATAGGGTTTATTTGATGTAAATAATGAACCAAAAAACAATAAACATGAAAAATTTTAACGGAATAATTCTTTTGCTGATTTTACTAATTTTAAATAGTCAGACGTACGGCCAGGTAAAAATTACATTACAGGTAGCAATCAACGATCTGAGAAACAGTGATGGTGAAATCCTTATACGGTTAGCCGATGATCATAATGCTACCATTGCCAAGCAAATAATTATGATCAAAAAAGGCAAAACCATTGCTGTATTTGATGGACTTTCATCAGGGAAATATGCGGTGAGCTATATCCACGATGAAAATTCAAACGGTGAACTCGACTCGGGTGTTATGGGTATTCCTTCTGAAGGATATGGTTTTTCAAATGACGCCCGTGGGTTTATGGGACCTCCTGATTTTGAAGACCAGGTTTTTGAATTGAAAGCCAATACAGTACTTACACTGAAAACAAAATACTGGTAATTTAATTTCCAGGAGAATAGTCCTGTAGTCATTACACTGCGTAAAGTCATACCAATTGCTATTGGTGTGACTTTTTCATTTGTAAGAATACAACAATTAAAATGTCCCTGAGGAGGCGTATCGTTAAAAAATGATTGGCGTTATGTATGATACAAGATAATTATTTATCATTACATCAATGATCGACTTCCTTATTGACAAAAGTCTCGGAACCGGAGTAGTGTTTTTTGTATTTATCACGATTGTATTTGGTCTGATAATTTATCTTTCATTTCATTTTTTAATTAAAGATAAGTTGAAGAAGAATCATGAAAGGGTAGGAAGAACACTCTTTCGTGTTGCGGCTTCACTCCTTGCCTTGATTTTGTCAATAACTTTCGCCAACCAACGTGTAGAATACTTTAAACTCAAAAATTCACTGGAAGCGGAGGCTTCAAAACTGGTTGACATTCATCTGGACCTTGGCTTATATGACACACAAGAGGCACAATTACTACAAGCGAAAGTACGCGACTACATAGTGTACATCTCCGAAGATGGTTGGAAGTCTTTAGAGAATGACCCATTTATGTCAAGGCCATTTGTCCTGTTCAGGGAATTTTATGTTGAAATATATAATCTTGAACCTAAGACTCCCTTCCAGGTAAAGTTGAAAGAGAATCTTATAAACGATATTGACCTCATATCCGATTACCTCCAGGTAAGGCTTTATTCTACCAGGACAGAATCAAATCAGCTGATTTACACTTCCGTCTTTGGCCTGGCTGTAATTATGATCTTGTTTACTGTTTATCCCCCCGATCGGATTACAATTGGATTCCTTTCCCTCTATGTTGCGTTTATTGGCGTTACACTCTATTTTATATTGATGATGAGCAATCCTTTGAAAGGGCCTCTCCAGATAGAACCCGGACCATTTCTTTTATTGAAGGAAACTATTGAGGCCAATTATCAACGGTAAATCCGAATACCAATAAAGTTATTTTATAGTAATACAGTGCAAGGTTAAAGGGCCATTATAAGTTCAGTTATACCGGTCATCAAATAGTATCTATAGAGCCTTTTTTGCCATGTAAAAATTTATTGAATTACTCTCAAACAAATTAAATCAAGGAGTATTAGCTACTATATTTGAACCGCCATATTAAAGAACATAATTGGCTCGGAAAATTGTTTAATTAAGCACGATTTTAATACTTCAATGAATAGCAAAAAGGTTGAATCTCATAAGCGAACTATTGCCAAAACGATAAGCTGGCGAATTGTTGCCACCATAACTACAGCCCTGCTGGTGTATATTTTTACAGGAAACTTCACAATTGCCCTTGAAGTTGGGGCCTTAGAAGCGGTTTTAAAATTGCTTTTTTATTATCTCCACGAGAGGGTCTGGAGCCATATCGCATGGGGTACCAGGGTAAACTTATAGTAGGCGGATATAGTCTTTTTAGTTTTATCCAGGCTTTATCATTGGTAAACTGCCGGTTTATAGTTGATTTTTCGTTATTCCGGTCTCTTTGTCAAGTACTTACCTCTTGTATTATTCCCATTTTATAAATTCTATGGTTCAGGCATTGCCCCATCAACAGATTCAGTTCTATTTCAGCCATGTTT
>CAZONK010000189.1:0-6601 GCA_964581095.1 uncultured Roseivirgaceae bacterium | reverse complement strand
TTCCCGGTCGTTGTCAAAAGCCCCTAGCCCTTTCTGCCAAAGTTTTGCAACGCTGGAAAGCACATCGATATATTCAGGATTAAGTCTTTCCTTCTTTATTATATTAAAATATGTAGAACGCCCTATTCTTAAAATTTTGGCCATATCTTCAGACTCTAACCCCACAGCTTCCTGCATGAGCTTTACCTTTCTACCGGGAATTCGTTTTCTTGAGAAATCACCAGGTTTAATTATGGCAAATGGGTTTAGTTCTTTTGAATAACCATACAAGGCCACTGGTTCTTTTACCGATTTGTTTTTCCTTGTCTTTTTCATTCCACTAATAGACTAAGTTAGTCCAATTTTAGACTACATATTTATTTAAACGAGTATTTGTTTTAAATTGTTTCGCATTTTTTTAACTGTAAGAACGGTTACCGAAGACCTTTCCCGTCTGTAAATAAATTATCAAAAGATTCCCACATGTCTCACCCCACTTCCCTTTCACCCCAGGGGCCTCTTATAGCCAGGGTAAGACCCGCTTCCTGTATGTTTACAAACAGTACTTCACCATCCGGTGAGAAAGTGGCTCCCGCAAACTCTGATTTGTATCCGACATTCTTGGCAATATGATAAATTTTGCCTTGCATGCTGATACCAATAATCCTTGGGGTCGGATGATCCTCACAAATCACAAGGTCCCCATTGCCTCCTATTGTCAGGTTATCACAGTTGTGAAAAAGGCCAAAATCCCTGGATTCAACAAATAATTCCAACGTGCCTGGTTCATCTGATTCTTCAGGATGCCCCTCCTTCTTTGAGGGCACATAGCGAAAGATTTGACCATAGTTGAATTTTCCACCATTGGTGCAGGCAAAATACACTTCATTGTTTCCGAACCACATACCTTCGCCACGGGCAAACAGGGCCGCTCCCTTCTTGAATCCCCTGATTCGCAGATCATCCCCGGCAGATTTTATGTTTTTGATATCTAACCATTCGACATCATATTTTTTACCAATATCCATGGTGTTCCCGTCACTTTGCCAATTTCTTGTACTAAACCCCTTCCGGTCTTTGATAGCCAGGATCTGAAGCTTGCCTCCTTGATGAAGGTCACCATAAACATCCGGTATATACCGGTAGATCAAACTATCAAATCGATCTTCGGTCTGGTAAACGATTCCCGTTTTAGGATCTATACCTACAGCCTCATGATTGAAACGCCCCATGGCTTTGATCGGCCTGGGGTCAGATATTTCCTGTGTAACCCGGGCCGGCACCTCAAATGGATAGCCATGATATTTATCAAGGTCCCCAACATTCGTATGCATATCCTCCTCACATGAAATCCAGGTATTCCATGGGGTAGGTCCCCCCGCACAATTACGAAGGGTTCCAATCAGGCTTAAATATTCTTGTTCTACCTGCCCTGTTGCAGGATTGTAAAGAATCGTTGTAGTTCCACCCATGCATGGGATTTTACCACCTCCATAGTCATAAAACTTACGGATATGAATGGATTCCAATAATTCCAGATCTTTCCCAAACGGTCCCAGGTCTTTATTGCCCACTGGAATCTCGTGATTTCGAACTATCAATACTTTATTATCAGGCGCCTCGAATGTGGCCATTCCGTCCGGAAGTCCGGGAACACGCAGGCCATCTGACATTCGATCGCCTTGTTTCGAAATAATATCATAGGTAAATCCCTTGGGTAGGTTAAGTATACCTTTTGGATCATCAATCAGCGGTCCATATCCCTTACTCAGGACTTCCCGGTCCGGAGGTCCGGTGCTTCCATTTGCAACAGTATTTGCAAATGCCTGCAATCCAAGGAATCCAAGGCTTACCTGGCTGCCCCTTTTTATGAATTTCCGTCTTTTCATTATTTAGATTAGGTATGGGCGGAAGATGTATTGAAATTAATGAAAAATGAATACTAATAAAAACTTGTTGGATAATGTTTGTATCAGGTAACCTATCATTGGGCGGTTCTGTTATCTATATTTTGAGCAATGACAAGACATATATCGTTCCGTTGAATTTACCAGATGCACAGGTGACCGATAGATTTGTCCATAACCCATCTTATTTGATTTAGACCAAATTGTAATTATTCCTGTACGGTATGTCCGATTGTGAACCCAAATTTTAATTAAAAACTGCCATTCCAATGTGCTTTCCATTTGGCATACAAATTGGTATTGGATATATTACTATTACAGCCTGACCGTTATAAAATGTATGAATAAAATAAGAAACTTCTTTTGGCTCTGTTCAGGAGCAAACAAAAATATACTTGAAAAACATCCTACCGAAGGAAGTAAATATGCTGGAATAGGTGCTACCGTTTTCTTCACTGGAGTGTTCGCATCGCTTGCCGGATTTTATGCATTATATTCGGTATTTGATAATGTCTGGCCAGCAGCACTGGCAGGAATTGCCTGGGGTACAATGATATTTAACCTTGACAGGTACATTGTATCGTCAATGAGGAAAAAAGACATCTTGAGTAGTGAACTTAAAATTGCAGCGCCAAGAATTATCCTGGCTATTTTAATAGCACTTGTAATTTCCAAGCCTTTGGAGATGAAGGTATTTGAGAAAGAAATCAACAGCGAACTTGTAAAAATGAACCTTGAAAACCAGCAAACGCGTGAGGACCTGGTAAAATCAAGATATGTGGGGGAATCTGAAGTTTTGAAAAGTGAAATCGATGTTCTGAAGGGTGAAATCCGGGATAAAACAAATTCACGAGACACATTGAGAAGATTTGCACAAGTGGAAGCCGATGGTACGGGAGGTACAATGCGACGAAATGCAGGGCCCATTTATAAAATTAAAAAAGCAGATGCGGACCGGGTTGAAACCGAACTCCGGGACCTTATGGCCACTAATAATACACTGATTGCAGTTAAAGAATCCCGGATTGCAGCGATTTCTCAAAACGAACAATCGGAAATAAATGACCTTGGGAAATCCTCATTGAATGGCCTTGCAGCCCGACTGGAAGCCCTCAACAGGATAACCCTCACTAGCAGCGCTATCTGGATGGCGAATTGGTTTATCATCCTGCTGTTTATTGCGATAGAGTCCGCTCCAGTATTTGTTAAATTACTTTCACCAAAAGGGCCTTATGATTTTGCCCTTGAAACTGTTGAATACAAATCACAGGCAGAATTTCTGCGTGAAAGAGCACACGTGAACAAACTCATAAAAGCCAAAGCCAAAGAAATGCCGGTATATGAGAAGGAATATGTGGATGAACAACTTGAAATCGGCCTGGCTAACGGATCCAAATTTTAATACCTGTTGTTTTCAGGAAGGTAGTTGGGGAATATTTTCATATGTACTTTACGTACTTCATCCATAAGCACCTTTCGAAGTTCCTCAATATTTAATTTTTTTGTTGCCGAAATGGACACACCTTGTGTATCAGGAAATGAAGAAACGGAATTAATACTATTTTCCTGAAGTCCTTCTGATATTTCACCTTCAGGCTCTGCAGGCTCTTCAGTCTCTTGAGGCTCCTCCGGCGCCTTCATCCTGTCAATCTTATTAAAAACCATGATAACAGGCTTGTTCAGCGCTCCTAATTCTTCCAGCGTATCGTTAACCACTTTAATTTGTTCTTCGCAGGCTGCATGAGAAACATCAACAACATGAAGGAGGATGTCAGCCTCAAGTACTTCATCAAGAGTTGATTTAAAACTTTCGATGAGTGTATGGGGTAGTTTTCGAATAAAACCAACAGTGTCCGAGAGTAAAAATGGGATCCTTTCAAGGACTACCTTTCGAACAGTGGAATCAACTGTAGCAAATAACTTGTCTTCAGCAAAAACATCTGCTTTTGTAAGCACCTTCATAATTGTTGATTTTCCAACGTTGGTGTATCCAACCAAGGCTACTTTGGCGATGTTCCCCCTGGATTTTCTTTGGGTCGATGCCTGTTTTTCAATTTTTTGAAGCTTTTTCTTTAAAACTGAGATCTGATTGCGAATAATCCTGCGGTCAGTTTCAATTTCCTTTTCACCGGCTCCTCCCACTGTACCGGTCCCCCCACGTTGACGTTCCAGGTGTGTCCACATACGCGTAAGTCGCGGCAATAAGTACTGATTTCTTGCCAGTTCAACCTGGGTCCGTGCCTGTGATGTTTTGGCACGAAGAAGAAATATATCCAGTATAAGCAAAGATCTGTCGTAGATCTTAATTTCCAGCTCCTTTTCGAGATTACGCAGCTGGCTCGGAGTAAGGTCATCATCGAAAATTACTACATCAACATCCCTTGCTTTGATAAATGTTTTGATCTCTTCAAGTTTACCTTTACCTACAAAAGTCCGGGTATCCGGGCGATACGCTTTTTGGATGAACGACTTAATTGAAACCACACCGATTGTAGTAGCCAAAAAAGATAGTTCATCCAGGTATTCTTTGGTCTGTTCTGTATCCTGATATTTGGAAGAGAGTGCAACCAGGACCGCTGTTTCTTTTTTACTTTTTGTTAAATAATAATTGCCCATTCAGGAAAAATAAATCATTTTTACAAAACTATCTCAACCATTATCCAATGAACAGAAAACAGATAAAAGAATTTAGGGATGGGGTTACTTATCTGATTTTCAACGAATAAAAGGCTACTAACCTTTTAAGCGCAAAATTTTTTTTCCATATTTGGGGCTTTATTTTTTAATATGAAGATTGCCATAGTACTGAACACTTCCTGGAATATCTACAATTTTCGGCTAGGCCTCGTAAGGGCATTATTATCAGAAGGACATGAAGTTGTAGCGATTGCACCTCATGACGAGTATTCACCGAAGCTGGAAGAGGCAGGCTGTACTTATCTGCCGATAAAGATGGACTCCAGGGGTATCAATCCTTTAAAGGACCTGGCGCTTTTTTTCGAATTACTATCCCTCTATAAGAAATCGAAACCTGATATAATCTTACACTATACTATTAAACCAAATATTTATGGTACCCTGGCAGCCCGTTTCCTCGGAATTCCGGTTGTTAATAATGTATGTGGTTTAGGTACTGCATTTATCCAGCAGACATTTCTTTCTAAACTGGTACAGGTAATGTATAAATTTGCATTCCGTTCCTCAAATAAAGTATTCTTTCAAAATGAAGAGGACAGGTCATTTTTTGAAGAAAAAAAGATCCTTCGTAAAAGTCAGGCGGAAACTTTGCCGGGATCGGGAATAAATCCTTTAAAATTTGTGAATACAGGAGCATCCAATAATAAAAAATTTACATTCCTGCTTATTTCCAGGTTAATACACGATAAAGGAATTTTGGAATTCATCGAAGCTGTAAAATTACTTAAAGAACAAAAAATTGATGCTGCTTTTCAGATCCTTGGACCAAAGGATCCAAAACACCGTCGGGGTATTTCAGAAGAATTGATCAATAGCTGGATAGAATCAGATGTTGTAGAGTACCTAGGCAAAGCTGAGGATGTTATTCCATTTATTGAAAAATCGGATTGTGTAGTGCTCCCGTCCTATCGGGAAGGCACCCCAAGAACCTTACTTGAAGCAGCAAGTATGGGTAAACCAATTGTAGCTTCAAATGTAGCCGGATGTACCAATGTGGTTAAGGATAAAGTAAATGGATTCTTGTGTGAAGTTAAAAACAGCAGGGATCTTGCATCAAAAATGAAAGATATGGCCCTGATGGATGAGAGGGAAAGAGAAAATATGGGTCGTAAAGGAAGGGAAATAGTTGAAAAAACTTTCGACGAAAAATTCGTAATAAGTAAATATTTGGACGTTATCAGCCATTTAACTACACAAAATTAAATATCTTGGTAGCTTGTTAATGCTACTATGCAAATTACCGAAACAGATTTTGAAGGACTTGTAGAAATTCATCCCAGGATTTTTTATGATAACCGGGGTTATTTTTTGGAAACCTATCGCGATGACGTACTTGTTAGCTATGGCTTACCAACAAATTTTGTACAGGACAATCAGTCTTTTTCCAAAAAGGGCGTTGTTCGGGGATTGCATTTACAATTAGACCCAAAAGCACAAATAAAACTTGTAAGGGCAATAACGGGAAAAGTAATGGACATTGTCGTGGATGTACGCAGGGATTCAAAAACTTTTGGGATGCAGTACCGTTGCCTGCTTGACTCTGAGTTGGGAAACATGCTTTATATTCCTTCAGGTTTCGCTCATGGTATTGCTGTTATTGAAGATGCTATTTTTTCATATAAATGTTCTGAGTATTATCACCAACCCTCCGAAGCAGGTATTGTTTATAATGACACAAGTTTAAATATAGATTGGGGAATTGATACACCTGAAATTTCAGATAAAGACTGTAGTCTTCAATCATTCAAAGAGTTTTGTGAAATATATGAATTGGTATAACGGGAAATTTCTTTTTCAACTAATCTGTGTCGCCTTGTTTTTTGCGGGGTGCAAATCGTACAAACAACACCTGATGTTTAAGTACGACGAAGATTTTGAATTTACTGCCAGGACACAGGCCGAACTATTGGAACGTAATTATATCGTGCAGCCAAATGATTTAATCAAGATTGAGGTTTTTACAAAAGACGGTGAACGGATAATTGATCCGGATCTTGAGTTGAATAAAGAACTTGGAA
>CAZONK010000188.1:0-6622 GCA_964581095.1 uncultured Roseivirgaceae bacterium | reverse complement strand
GATAAATTCAATATCCTTGAAAATAAAACGCATGTCTTCGGGAGGTGTATAAATTAATCCTGTAATAAGTCCAATCAGAAATAGAAAGACGGTTGCGGATAAAGAAAGCAGCGCAATTGTCAGAATTTTTGAAGTCAGGAAATCCTTTCTATCAAATCCATCAATTATATTTTGCCTTACAGTTTTGAAAGAGTATTCGTTGGTAATGCTAATTATAACCACGATGCTAAGGACAAACTTGAAAAATGTTCCTACATAAGATAGATTATGCCAGATATCAGGGAAATGGTATAACGGAACCCGCATAATGTCAAACCCATCAAAATCAGCCCCCAATCTTTGCAGCCATTTCAGGAATTCCATCCCGCTTGCAGTTGTGGCACCCAGTGATATAAAGTACAGTGCAACCAAAATAATGAATGCCTTATAACTTTTATTTTTTAACAGGTCTATTTTAAGTAACCGGAGCATTAGTTTTCGCTTAGAATTTCTAAGAATTGTTTTTCGAGTGATTTCTTCTGTACTACCAGATGGGACACAACAATACCATTTTCAAATAAGTACTTATTAATTTCACTACTTTCCAGCCCTGAATTTATTGAAATTAAAAAATGGGTTTTTTCCTTTTTAATATCTCCAACTTTTTCCCACCGGTTCAAAACATTTTCAAGTTCTTTGTTTAATGATGCAACTTCAATTGCCAGGGTTTGTTTTGATACATCATCAACATTTCCGGTATGAAGAAGTTTTCCGTTTTTTAATACCGCATAATGTGAACACACCTTTTGCACTTCATCCAGTAAGTGGCTTGCAAGTACAATTGTTTTGCCTGATTTGGAAATATCCCTTATGAGTTGTCTTATGTCTGCTATTCCTTGTGGGTCAAGCCCATTGGTAGGTTCATCAAGAATTAATACGATGGGGTCATTTACAAGTGCAGCAGCTATTGATAACCTTTGTTTCATTCCCAATGAATATGTGCGAAAATTATCATCTTTTCTTCCCAAAAGCCCAACCTGTGTAAGAACCTTAGGAATGTTTGACCGGGGTGCACCTTTTATTTCAGCAATGATTTCCAGATTTTTTTGACCGGACAAATAGGGATAAAAAACAGGTGTCTCGAGGATCGTCCCGATTTTTTTCCGGTTTTCTTTTGATGGGGCTTCCCCAAACCATTCGTAAGAACCGCTTGTCATGTTGATAACATCCATTACCATTCCCAATGTTGTGGTTTTGCCACTACCGTTTGGCCCCAGGATCCCAAAAACCCAACCTTTTTCAATAGTTAAATTGAGGTCCTGAACAGCTTTAATGCGGCCGTAATGCTTAGTTAGATTCGTTATTTTTAAAATTTTGGAGGAATGATCCATCTTCAGTCAATGTTTGAATTTTGTCTTGGAGTGTGAGTAATTTGTCAATGGGAATACTGCCGATAATATCAAGGATAGTAACACTTGAATCCTCCCCAAGCATCATGAATATACCTTTTTGTTTTCCATTTTTTTCATGAATGTACACCATCATATCCCTTTCAGGGCTCTTCATTACAAGCGCTTCCTCGTATCCTTCATCTACAAGGTCCGATTTAATGGCTGACAAAGCAGCCTTTCCTTCAAATTCACCTTCATCCATACGGAGTAGCTTAATTTTTTCAAGGTCGCGTATGACCTGTATTAATTCAGGTTCATCTTCGGGTATCCACATTTTCAGGGTACTGTAGTAAAATACCATTGTAAATGCATCATCATGAATATCTGAGAAATTTCGCATCGCTTTGCTCTGCGAATAGCCCATGAGGGAAATAAACAGTAAAACAGAAAGAAGAAAATATTTCATTGAAGGTAAAAATAACATGAAAATATACAACTTACCATGTAGGTATTATTCAACCTGGTAAATTGTATATTTCAGAATTGATTGATATAGCTTAATCCCAGTGTTCGCGATTTTTTGCCAGATGGGCAATGTCCTGGGGTGTAAAGGTGCCTTCGATATTTAAGAGTACAAATTCATCCTTTTCATCAACCAGTATTAAAGGATTTTTAAATTCATTTCCGCTACCTTGTACCATTACATTGATACTCTTTTTTCCTTCCCTGAAGGTCATCAACGACTCGTACGATTCCTTTTTTAATTGAGACTTAAGATTATCAATTTCGCTCTGTTTAAGGTCTGAATCATATTTTGATATCTTCAATATCTTTATGGAGCGCATTCCTTCAGCAATATTAGCAATCGCCTCTAAATCCGGATCAATTTCACCTTCTTCCCCATCATTCATCATGCCGATGAACTTGAAGAGCGATCCACTTATTTCAACATATGCCGCATCCCTGTCTTCTTTGTATTTATTCTGAAAGTCAGCTGCTGCTTTACTTTGTGCAAACAGTAAAAATGGAGTGACCATTATTACCAATACTATACCTAATCTTTTCATTTTGACCTTAATTTTGAGTTATTAAATTTTAGAATTTTAGTTAGTAATTTCTATTTATTACCTGTTAATTTTTGTCGTCATCCAGGAGTTCCAGGTTTTCAAATCCATCAATCTTCATTTTTCCTGACAACTTGGATATCTGGCTCAGGTCGATATCCCCAACCAATGACATGATGAAAAAATTCTTTTTTCCTCCACCAATCATCAACAGTTCAGTGATTTTACCATTTGAATCTTTAATCATAAACCGCATATCCATACCATCATGGCGCACAGTCATTAATTCTTCATATTCCTTTGTAGGAATCAAAGATTTTGCTTCCTTGTAAACCTGGGGTGCTCTCAATGAGTCATCTTCCAATGCGAGCACGCGTAGCCCATCGATTTTACTGATGGCCTCCAGCACTTCTTTTTCGTCAGGATCACCGGGCTCGATATCTGCAAAAAGGGAAAACATTTTTTTTGTAACCGTAACTACTGTAAAGCTCTCATCTTCTGCATATTTCGAGAAAAATCTGGAAATAGCATCTTTTCCCTGTGCCCATGATTGGCCTATCGCCATCACACTAATTAAACTTATTATAATTACCCGTTTCATAACTTTATATTTTATTTCTATTCTAAATTATTATTTGTCTTCTTTGATCAATTCACTATTGATTCCTGAACTATTTCTTCGGCTTCGTTGAATTTTGCCAGTTTCATTGTTTGCTCTTTACCGGCATTTAATTGTCTTGATATAAGCGCAAGGGCTTTCATCGTTTCTTCATATGCTTTTTGAGTATCCTCATATGTATCTGTTTGTAATATGCTGGCAACAGCTTCTTCTTTTACTTGTTCACGGTACATATAAAATGTTATTGAAATTCCTATTACCAGTACCGCTGCAATTTTACTAAGCATTCCAAACCCCGGTAAGTAATGCTGATTACCTTTTTTCGTTTCTCTGGCAACTCTTTTATCCGTTTTAGATTGCACGAGGTCCATTATATTCTTGTCGGATAAAATAGGTTCCGCCTGTTTATTTTTCTCTTCAGTATAGTATTGGAATAATACAGATGAATCAGAAAATTCTTCATCAACATCCTTTGAAAGGAAATATTCTTTCAGAATTTGTTCTTCCTCCAGTGAGGTTTCACAACTCCAGTACTTTTCAAGCAAAGCTTCTATTTTCTTAGAGTCCATAAGCGTTAATATTTATCAGGTTTTCACGTACTGCTTTCCTCGCCCTGAACAGGTTCACTTTTACCTGGTTCAGGTCCAGTTGCAGTGTATCACTTATTTCTTTATAACTAAATCCTTCAATATCGCGCAGTTGAATTACAAGTTTCTGCTTGTCGGGAAGTGCGCTTATAAATTGATGAATTTGTTTCATACTATCACTCTTTTCTGTTTTAACTTCTGGTGTTTCCCTGTTATCAGTTACCTGCAAGTTATCAGGCATTGAAACACTCGTCTGGTATGCTTTTGATTTTAGTTTATCAAAGCACATGTTCTTGGTGATTTGCATGCACCAGGCTTCTGTGTTATTCAGGGTATTTAAAGTGTCCCTTTTTTTCCAAACCTTAATCATTACATCCTGTACAATATCTTTTGCTTCCTCGGGATCACCCATCAACCGCAATGCAAACCTGTACAGTTTATTTTTAGCCGGTAAAACCCGTGTTTCAAAAGCTTCGAGACTCATACACTTGTGAGACGAGGTGGATAAAAAAATGTTACATTGAATAAATAATATTTAAGAGAATTATTCATTTTGAGCACTCAAACAGCTTTTTTTCTAAATAAAATATTCCATGATTTGACTAACAATGGGATGGCAAAAATGGCAATCATTCCATAACCCATAGTGGAATACCCTTTTGCAATAAGGTCGATGATACCCACTCTTGCGAGTAAAAGCGCTGCTCCAAGAGCAATGAAAGATATAGATGCACGCTGAAACCCTGTGAGTGATCTTCCACTTTTTTGGTGAATGTCCTCTTGTAATCTTCCGATGAAAGCATGGATTACCCCTGTTGCAGTTTCAACAAGTGTCCAGCCAACAACCACGCCAAATACAATGGTAAAATACTTTCCAAAAGGTTGAAGCATTTTCAACCAGGGAACAGGCGCATTGAGTATTTCAGGGTTTGGGTAATACGCCATTATCGAAATATAAGTGAGAAACCAGGGTATGGTCATCAGTACCCCGGAAAATATGCCGGCATAAATGCTTTCCTTTCTGGAATCAAGGCCTCTTAACGTGAATAACGCAGCCGGATATACTCCAAGGTTGTAACCGACATATATAATTCCTGTCCAGACAATGATTAGTATTCCAGGGGAATGGGCAGTACTGCTGTTTTGAAATGCGCTAAATATTTCATCTGTCTTTGTTAGGAAAACACTGATACCAAAAAGAGTATAGGCGGCAAATAAAGCGATGGTCCCGATCGTTTTCATCTTCGCGATAAAATCTTCACCCATATAATTAAACAATCCTACCAGCACGATAATGAGCGAGATACCTAGCCAAACACTTACCCCAAGCGTGTTTTTCAAAATTTCTCCTGCAGCGGATGCCATTACTGCAATGATCAGGATGGCGAGGGGGATATAAATTAATTCGTATAGCACCCATCCTCGTCCCACCAGTTTTTTCATCAGTGATTTGTAGTCATACACCTTCCATTTTCGGCAAGCTTCAAATGACAGGATGGAAATGATTGTAAATCCAAAGAAAATACTGACACCGCTTATCCATCCGAAAGGGCCAAATTTTCCGCCGTATTCAACGATTTCGCGCCCCGTGGCAAATCCACCTCCTACAAGAACGGATTGCAGTATAATGCCCGGAAGCACGATACTTTTCAAAAGAGAAATTTTTCGGGACAATTTTAGTCGATTAAAAAAGGCAATATAAGCGTATAAGAATCAAATTGGAAATGTTCCATGTTGATGGATGATGTTTACCTTATAAAATTATTTATTTAGAAGGTACCAACCAGGAGTCGCGGACCATGATTTGCCTTTCAGTGGCTTCTTTATTTACCTCCAAAATGTGTTGGTCACTTGTCTCAACTTTGAATATTTCCGTTGCCAGCCGTTCTTCAACATCTTCTCCATCGTCTGATTTTCGTAACACGGTGACAGAAAAATGTTCTCCTTCTTTCATACCTTCGCGCATTTCATTGAAAAAATTCTGCATTTCTGCCATGCTTTCCGGAAGGTCTTTGTCATTTACTTTCAGGATAATATCTCCTTGTTTATACCCGAGTGCCTGTCCAAAGGAATTCATTCGGGCCGTACTCGATACAAATAATTGACCTGATTCCGGATTTACGCCAATGCCAATCCTTCCGATACTAAATTCCTCTTTGGTAACTTCAGGAATATAATTAATACCGACAAGGTCATAAACTTCTTTGTAGGGAAGTACAGCTCCACCTTTTACATAGGTATCTAAAAACTCCCTGATCCCGGGATAGGTCAGTGCCTCAATTTTATCAAACAACTCTTCATCCTTAAAAGCCTGGTCTTTCCCGTAATCTTTGGATAAATCTGCCATCAGATTCTGTGTACCATATTTACCATCAGATTTGTCCCTAAGTAGTATATCAAGGCACATTCCGATAAGGGATCCTTTGAAATAAACATTTGTGTATTGGTCGGGATATTTGTCAAGGGTGAACCTGCTCAAGTCCGTAAAAGAGAGGGTATCATTAAAATTATTTGAGGTAACGGTCATTTTTTGCTTTAAGACACCGAAGTATTCATCATGGGAAATGATTCCGTATTTAACCTGTACATGTTGTGCGGCATATTCGGTCATTCCCTCATAAAGCCACAAGTGTTCAGATATTTTTGGCTCATTGTAGTCAAAATATTGAATTTCTTCCGAATGAATATTCAGGGGTGTTATGATATGAAAAAATTCGTGTGCCCCCGCATCCCTGATTCCACCCAAAAGATTCTCCTGTTCAATATCAGGAAAATAATAAAAACTTGAATAACTGTGTTCGAGTGCTCCCTGGATTGGCAACAGTTTGGAAGGATCTTCACAATAAAATATAAATGCATATTTTTCCACGGGAAGTTTTCCTCCCAGGTAGTCGCGTTGGGCAAATAAAATCTCTTCAAGGTTTTTGGCAACGTACTCAGACGAAACCAGGTTATTGGGTGAATATACAGATATGAGTACCT
>CAZONK010000187.1:0-6636 GCA_964581095.1 uncultured Roseivirgaceae bacterium | reverse complement strand
CAGGGATAAGGATGGGGAAGAGAAGTATATTTCATGCCAGCGCCGAGTGGTTTTCAGCCCTTCCCTCGTACCAAATCATGGCATCAGACCCTTTTACCGGCCAAAGTACCAGGGAAGAACTGCAAATGACCATCGTTGATGACCTTTCATCGGTCCTGAATTTTGGTGTGGGACTCGAGGTATTTATCAACAAAAATCTATCAATGTTTGGAAGTTTTGCAACAGATTTTGCGGCAGTGGAATCTGAGGTCGACCGGATAACAGACTTTGATGGATTGATCAACAACACTACTTTCAGGGCAGATATCTATCATATGGGATTTGGTACGGATATAAAAACCAAATTTGCAGACCTTACCATTGGGGCCACCTATGCAAATTCCCGGGAAACAGTAAAGCGAGATCTAACCATTGATGATGGACAGGATCCTGTTACTTCCGATGCCCAGATCCTTTATAACCGGTGGCGGTTCCTCATTGGATTTTCATTTCCTTTCTTAAAGGATATGAAAGATAAACTGGATGTTGAATAAAATTTAGCTGATGTGATTAAGACTCCGAATGCACCAATCAAAGTATGCCACCCATGTCAAATCACCACAACATCAGGCAGATACCTGCCAAAGCAGGTAGAACATACAATAAATGGCCAAACCACCCTTGTAAAAACAAATGGAAATTATATACTTTTCGGATAAACGATGGCTAACATTTACTATTTTTGCATTTAGTCATTTAGTTTTTTGTGGATTGCTCTCTGGATGATCAGGGAATATGAAAATTGACCATCAATTAAAATCTGAAAAATGAGTAAAAAACACACGTATCACATTCCGGTTATGGGTATTGGTTTTACCGTTGACACTCCCCTTAAGGTTTCGCATTACGGCATCGATTCTGTTATATCCCTTGTTGATGACATCCTTCTTGAAAAGTTGAGAAAGATGTATTGTGAAAAATTTGATATTCCTTACGATGAGATATCGGAGAAAACCAATGATTGCAGGGCCAAAAGGATTACGTCTTACCTGAATTTAATCAACGACCTTGCCAAAGCGAAATTTGAAGAATTCAAGAGTGCAACGATTGAGATGGGGCATGAGATTAAAGATTACTTCAATATGTTGCCCGATAGTTCTGCAATCAAGCAGGAATTTAAATCCCTGACCGATGAATATTTTGATTTGAATAAAATCAAATCGTGGATTAAGGATAACCTGTCAATGGGAAGTATTGATGTAAATATCATGACCAAGGTTGATAAGGCTAATTTTGATAAAGAAGGTGAACCATTACCTTCTGAATACAACGATGCCCATGCTGCCCTGAGAGGATTTGCAGAAAGTGATCTGGAATCTTCTGTGATTTTATCCGCAGGCATGAACCCGAGGTTGTACGGGTATATTGAACATTTTGAAGACTTCTACCCAAATAAAAATGGGGAAATTAAAAAGAAGATCGTTTTAAAAGTTAGTGATTACAGGTCGGCCCTTATCCAGGGAAAATTCATGGCAAAAAAGGGTCTTTGGGTTTCCGAATACCGCATTGAATCCGGACTTAATTGTGGAGGTCATGCATTTGCAAGTGACGGATTTCTGATGGGACCTATTCTGGCTGAATTCAGGGATCATCGTCAAGATCTGATTCAAGCCGTTCATGAAGTACTGGTTCAGGCCCTTGAAAGCAAAAACCGACAAGTACCCGATGCTGAAATAACCCTGAAAATTACAGCCCAGGGAGGAGTTGGAACAGCAGAAGAACACGAATTTCTCATCGATCATTACGAGCTTGACTCTGTTGGATGGGCAACTCCATTTCTATTAGTACCCGAAGTTACCAATGTGGATGACCATACCCGAAATCAGTTGATGAAAGCTAAGGAGGATGATCTGTACCTTAGCAATATCTCACCACTTGGTGTGCCGTTTAATAGTTTGAGGGGTGGTACAAAAGATATTGAGAAGATGGAACTCGTTGATAAAGGAAGACCCGGGAGTTCCTGCCCGAGAAAATTCCTGGTTTCGAATACTGAATTTACTGAAAATAACATCTGTACAGCCTCTCGCCAATACCAGCATTTAAAGATGAAAGAATTGGATAATGATGCTTCCCTGAATGGAGACTATCAAAACAAATTTGATAAAATTGTGGACAAGGCATGTATTTGTGTTGGATTGGGCACATCTGCTTTGATGATAAATAAACTTGACACAAAGAAAGAAGGTGAGGGAGTTTCTGTTTGCCCTGGCCCGAACATGGCATATTTTTCAAAAATATTGAGCCTGAAAGAGATGACTGACCATATATACGGGAGGATCAACGTGATCACAAGGACAGACAGACCCAATATGTTTATTAAAGAATTGAATCTTTATATTGATTATCTGAAAAACAAAATGGAGGAAGCGAAGGAATCCATGACAAAGAAACAACATACATACCTCATGACTTTTACAAAGAATCTAAATGAAGGTATCGACTATTACAATTCACTATTTGATGAATTGAAAGACCGGTTTGAGGATTCTAAATCAAGTATTTTAAAGGACCTTGATTCTAGGAAAAACTATTTGATTCAGTTATGTGAAGAAATCGAACTATTAGCGAAAAATGAAGAGAGTTTAGTTCTCGCACATTAAAACAATAAAAGCTGTGGCTAATAAAAAGCCCCATCCCGTCTTGCAGGATGGGGCTTTTTTATTTTTACCCTTTTTATGCCGGTTGATTTTGTTAGAGTTAGTCGACCCTGCTAAATACATAACGGACATTAAATCCAAAACCGTTCACTAAAAAATCCGTATTATCTACAATCCGAAAGGCCGGGCGCCAGTCGCCACCAATTGCAATGGGAACACCATTGAAATGATACTCCAATCCTATTTCTCCTGCAATTCCCAGCTGGAATGGATCCCCCAAAAATACATAAGGCCCGGCTCCAACATACCAATTGATTGCTTCACCACCCAAAGGACGGTATAGGAAATCCCAAAGAGCTTCAATTCCTACACCATTTCCGAAAGATACATCGGCATGTATGCGGCTATATTTCCCAATGGATACAATACCATCAATGGCAACATTACCATCAATGGCAACATTACCACCAATGGCATCTCCAAACCTGGCGCCAATTTCCTGGGTGCTTGCGAATTGCGATTAACTAATAAAGAGCATCGCAATAATTGCTATTTTTATAATTCTCATAGTGTACAAGATTAGTTATTTTTGAAATTTTGGCAAAGCTAACAGGCAAGTTCAGAAATGTCAATTTAGTTCATAGATATTGGCATGCAAATCGATCCTGATTCTTCTAATTTAATTCGGGATCGGTAGCAATTCCAAAGCCACAGAATTTTAAACAACAGATCATGATCATCAGGATGACTAAGTCGGGGAAGATCCTGGTTGGAACCATGATGACCTGACATCAACATCCCGCATCGTCATCCCTCTGGATTTAATCCGCGATCTGTAGCAGTCCTGCAAACATTCATATTGAACGTTAAATCTTCTTTTGTAGATTGCCTTAATTTTACAAGCCTGTTTACCTAATTATAATTAAAACAACTTAATATGAAAAAGATTATTTCAAATTCAAAAATCGTATTTATGACTCTGTCCCTGTTCTTTCTAATGGGATCCATCTCCATGGCCCAGGATAAGAAAGATAAAGAGATCATTGAGGATAGCAAAGAGGCAAAAGTAGATTTTATTGAAGGTGACCCGGAAATGGCAAAACTTTTCAGCAGTTCGTATGGATATTCCATATTCCCCAATGTGGGCAAAGGTGGAATTGGCATTGGAGGTGCGGCAGGAAATGGTACTGCTTATGAAAGGGGAAAACTTGTTGGTATGACAAAACTAAGCCAGGTGAGTATTGGCTTCCAGTTCGGTGGGCAGGAGTACAGAGAAGTGTTATTTTTTGAGACAAAACAAGCAATGGATCGCTTCAAGCAAAATAAAACCGAATTCTCAGCACAGGTTTCTGCTGTTGCGGTTAAATCAGGGGTGTCAGCTAATGCCAAATACGTTGACGGCGTGATTGTTTTTACCATGCAAAAAGGTGGACTGATGTACGAAGCATCTGTAGGTGGGCAGAAGTTCAAGTTTGAAGAACTGGAATAATAACTCAATATTTCCCCGGTAAATATTACCTTGTAAATTGAAGTACTGTACCAATTTGAATTCATTTTATCAACTTTACATTTTCATTTGAAAAAAGAAAAATGAACCTCCAACAGGTATTTGATAACAACAAAGAATGGGTCAAATCAAAATTGAAAGCAGATAACCATTATTTCGAAAATTTAGCAAAAGGACAGAATCCGGAAATTCTTTACATTGGGTGTTCGGATAGCCGTGAAACAGCTGAAGAAATGATGGGGGTGGGTCAGGGAGAAGCATTCGTACACAGGAATATTGCCAATATGATCCCTAACACAGATTTGAATGTAATGTCGGTAAGGGGTATTGCTATTCATGGTTGGGTATTCGACATCCAAAGCGGCAGATTGATTGACTTGAAAATAGACTTCAGAAAGGTATTGGAAGGGACCACTGAAATATATAAACTTGAATAATGCGTGCCAAATGCTAAAAGGTAATGGGTAGTATAAATGCTACATCCTTTATGCAGAGAATCCATATTTGTAACCAATTTGTCTTTTCTAATGAATTTCCCTATCATTATACCTTCATTAACCACTAGTTCCTATGTCTGAAAATAACGTTAAGCCACCAACCTGGTTCTGGATTGTTTCCGCATTAGCCCTCATTTGGAATTTGATGGGAGTAGTAAACTTTGTGATGCAGGTAACAATGACTCCCGAAGTTATGGCAACTCTTCCTGAAGTTGAGCGGGTTTTGTATGAATCTACTCCAACATGGGCGAATATTTCATTTGCCGTTGCCGTAATTGGTGGCTCAGTGGGTTGCCTGCTATTACTTCTAAGAAAACAGCTGGCCACTGCTTTTTTAGTCACTTCACTGGCTGGTGTTATTGTTCAGATGATTCATGCTGTTTTCCTTACCAATGCATTTGAAGTATCAGGCGCGGGTGCAACGATCATACCGATTATGGTTGTAGTTATTGGAGCACTGCTTATCTGGTTATCGATCAGTGCTGTAAAGAAAGGTTGGATTAGTTAGAGTCTGTCCATAATGTCTCAAAAATAACAATCATGTATAACTCCGTCCTTTAGGGCGGATAAACAATGGAAAGTAAGAATGGGCTTTAGCCCTGAAATAGGATGATTATGGGCTAAAGCCCATATTTCCTTTGCAAATTAAATATTTCATCATCTTAATGGTCTAAATTCCACTCTTTACTCCTAACAATCCCCTATCAATATATCCTTTTAACAATTCTCGAAAAACAACTACGAATTTCACCTCTGATTAATGGAGCCAGGTATCTTTCTTTCAATTCGGGTGAAGCATATGTTAACAACTCAATATTTCCAATATCGGGGGCCTGGCAACTAAGCACATAATGCCCAAAGGGCGAGGTTCCTAATATTTCACTGATTTGTACAAATTCCAGTATGGTAAGCCCCTGCCCTCCTTCTTCTTTTTTGAGATATGGCGTCCACAGTCCGTTTTCTTTTGCCTTTTCCCTTAACTTATCCAACACAGCTATGGTTTTATCAGAGGTTTGATTCAACAGTGATATCTCAAGAGGATACAATTCATTTTCAACAAACTCTTTTACCCTGGAATATAGTTTGCGAAGGCGTTCTGTGGAAAATATTTCAATTATAATAAATTTATTTTTGGAATTCCTAAATTGTATAACCCCCATCGGCGGTATAAACGCCCCCTGTGCAAAATGATGCTGCGTCTGATGCAAGAAACAATGCCAGCCCTGCGATATCCTCGGGGCCTGCAACCTGTGGCAATGCCTGTTTAGCAAGTACATACTTCATCACTTTTTCATTTGAAGTTAAAGCCTCACTGAATTTGGTTTCAACCAACCCGGGACATATTACGTTACAACGAATTCCCTCTTTCCCCCATTCCCGGGCCAATACTTTTGTTAAAGTAATCAAAGCTGACTTACTCATACTGTACAATCCCAAACCAAGACCGGGGGATAATCCTTCAATGCTGCTTATGTTTACAATAGAACTTCCCATATTTTCCCTGAGGTACGGAAATGCTTGTTGGCAAAGCGCGAGTGGACCTTTAACGTTTACCTGAAATATTTTATCAAAAGCATCTTCCGCCGAATCAACAATGGGGCCATAAACAGGATTTATTGCTGCATTATTAACGATGATATCGATTTGACCAAAATGCTCTACGGTTTTTTGGACTAGATTGTGTATTTGATCCATTTCTCCCATGTGTGCGGCGATACCTACACCGTTTATCCCCTCATTATTAAACTCCTCAACTGTTGCATCCACAGCTTCCTGTTTTCGTGATGAGACTACAACATTGGCTCCGTAAGATCCCAATATCCTGGCAATTTCTTTTCCTATCCCTTTACTTGCCCCCGTTACAATGGCAACTTTATTTGTAAGCGTAAATTTTTTATCTAATTCCATACTGATATCTTTGACAATCGCATCCAATTTAAGAAAATATATTTTACTACTTATCATATCCAGCCTGACCAATCACATATCCAATAGA
>CAZONK010000186.1:0-6652 GCA_964581095.1 uncultured Roseivirgaceae bacterium | reverse complement strand
AAGGTATTGAGCAAGGACTTTTGCCAGTTGAGTTTTTCCAACACCGGTAGGTCCAAGGAATATGAATGTTCCAATGGGTTTTTTCGGATCTTTTAACCCTACTCTGGTTCGCTGTATGGCCTTTGTAAGTTTTTTAATTGCTTCCTTCTGACCAATTACGCTTGAAGCCAGTTCTGAAGACATTTCCAGCAGTTTACTACTTTCCTTTTGGGCAATACGTTTAGTAGGTATACCCGTCATCATAGCAACAACATCGGCAACTTCATCCTCACTTACCTCGTAGCGTTTAGCTTTTGTTTCATCTTCCCACTTGGCTTTTGCAATATCAAGCTGTTCAATAAGTTTCTTTTCCTTATCTCTAAGTTGTGCTGCTTCTTCGTATTTCTGACTTTTGACGACCCTGTTTTTCTCACCCTTTACTTCTTCGATGGCTTCTTCCAGGTCCAGAATTATTTTAGGAACATGGATGTTATTTATATGTACCCGTGCACCCGTTTCATCGAGTACATCGATAGCTTTATCGGGTAAATAGCGGTCAGATATATACCTGTCAGATAGCGTAACACATGCTATAATTGCATCGTCCGTATAATTCACATGGTGGTGATCTTCGTATTTGTCCTTTATATTTTGCAGGATGGTTATAGTTTCTTCAGGGCTGGTAGCATCTACCATTACCATTTGGAAACGTCGTGCAAGTGCACCATCTTTTTCTATATACTGACGGTATTCGTCAAGAGTAGTTGCACCTATACATTGTATGTCACCTCGTGAAAGTGCTGGTTTGAACATATTGCTGGCGTCAAGAGAACCTGAAGCACCACCGGCTCCTACGATGGTGTGTAATTCATCTATAAATAGAATTACTTCAGGTGACTTTTCAAGTTCATTCATTACCGCTTTCATTCGTTCCTCGAACTGTCCGCGATATTTTGTGCCCGCCACAAGCGACGCGAGGTCAAGTGTAACAACGCGTTTCCCAAATAATACCCGAGATACCTTTTTCTGAACGATCCTTAACGCCAGTCCTTCTGCAATTGCTGTTTTACCAACACCCGGTTCACCAATTAGAATCGGATTGTTTTTCTTTCTTCTACTGAGGATCTGTGCTACGCGTTCAATTTCTTTTTCTCGTCCAACGATCGGGTCAAGTTTGTCTTCATCCGCGTATTTTGTCAGATCGCGACCGAAATTGTCAAGTACAGGTGTTCTTGATTTTTCAGTACTTTTTGACTCCTTGGCCCCACCAGATCCTGAACCACCGCTAAACATCCTTGATGGTTCATCATCATCATCATCAGTTTCAGACGTTGCAAGTGGGTTCTCTGACTGGTATTCCAATAATTCTTTAATTACATCGTAACTCACATCAAATTTCAATAAAATTTGAGTTGCAAGATTATCTTCGTCACGTAATATTGATAACAATAAGTGTTCTGTACCAATTAGTTGACTTTTAAATATTTTCGCTTCGAGATATGTGATTTTCAACACTTTTTCGGATCCCCTTGTAAGAGGAATATTAGCAAGATTTTTTACATTATGTGTTGAAGTGCCTTTTGTCGCCTGTTCTACAGACTGACGCAATTCTTCGACAGAGACACCTAATTTTTTAAGTAAACTCATAGCTACTCCGTCTCCTTCACGAATCATTCCCAATAAAAGGTGCTCCGCACCAATGTAGTCATGACCTAATCGTAAGGCTTCCTCCCGACTCAACGATATAACTTCTTTAACCCTGTTTGAAAACTTCGCTTCCATATCAACCTTTCACCAATTGCAATTGGTAAATCTATTACATTTCGTATAAAAATGGATATTGACCATCAATTTATTGGTAAAACGAAATTCATTTTCTAATTGTTCATTTCATTTCACTTTTGTAGAGGGCGATAAAATATTTATTGAATCAGGTCCTTCACAAAATACTAAATCCATTATACTCAGGTTTGGTGCAAACAGCTTGCCAAAGTTTTGATAATATGGAATAGGTGTAAAAATGTCAGCATCATAAGAGGTTTCTTTTTTATTTAATGTCTCCCGAAAATCAAGGAAAGGATCCTCATAATTTTGCTTATACCCTTCTGTATATTTAATATTGAGCGGGATTCCGAGCATTTCAAAACAAGCCATCATACTGGCGATTGCCAGGTCAAAAAGGCACTCATAATTGTTAAAAACAACCTTTTTTACCGTATCCTCATAATGTTCAAAAAAAGGGGATTTGCTGTAACCCGAAGTGATCGACCTCCATTGAATGTGTTGCCATCGTTGTCGATTGTCAATTAGAATTTGCCTGATAGGTGTATTTTTTCTCCCGCCAATGACAGGTACGGAGAGTGTCAGTATGTCATTAGGTCCCAGAATATTGCATCTCGACCTATAAGATTGTTTGATGAAGTTTTCATGCTGCTCGATCCATACTTTTTCTGCTTCCATAATTTTTTGGACAGTAAGAATATTTGGGAAATATGAAATAGTGAAAATTCCTGTCATAGAATTACAATTTACTAGTACTGCCCAGTCCTTCCCTGACAATTTCAAAATTATCCGAGGTGCAATCAATTACTGTTGATGGAATGTTACCACTGAATCCACCATCAATAACGATATCTACCTCATGTTTAAACTTTTCATATATTTGAATGGGATCAGTAGTATATTCAATAATTTCATCAGGATCTTTTATAGAGGCACTGATAATAGGATTGCCCAGCATTTGCACAATGTCCCGGGGAATATGGTTATCAGGGATTCGGATTCCAACAGTTTTTTTATTGGTACCTACTATTTTTGGGACAACTGAGTTTGATCTTAGGATAAATGTAAAGGGCCCCGGGAGTGTTTTTTTTAGTAGTTTAAACAATGGAGTGGAAATATTTTTTACATATTTCGAAATGCTTGACAGGTCATTGCAAATGAAAGACAGATTAAGTTTCTGAGGTTTAATATTGATTATCCGGCATAGTCTTGCGACTGCTTTTTTATTCATCAGATCACAACCAATACCGTACACTGTATCGGTCGGGTAAATAATTATACCTCCTTTTTTCAGTACATCTGTAACACGACCTATTTTATTTGCAGATGGATTTACAGGATGTATTTTTAAAATAGTAGCAGGCATAATGAAAATTGCAATGGCCAAAACTAGTAAATGATTTTGCAATTCAATTAAATCAGGTTCGCAAAGAAACATTCTTTATTTTTGCCATTCAATATTCTATAAGCGTGAATGAAGAGTAGAAAGCTTTTTGCTATTTTATTGGTTGTTGGCACGGTGCTAATGACGACATTTAGTTTTTACGGATACCAGATTATCAGATCTCCTAATATTCTGGTTGGTCAGCAGGACCGAATATTTATTATATATCCTGACGAAACATATGACCAGGTTAGGGATACATTGTATAAATACAAATTCATCAATGATATTATCAGTTTCAGTTTTTTGTCAAGATTGATGAATTATGATGTATCGGTAAAACCAGGAAGATACCATCTGAGGGCAAACATGAATAATGTAGAGGCCATTCGACTACTACGAGCAGGTATCCAGGAACCTACCTTTGTTACCTTCAATAATGTAAGGCTTAAAACAGACCTGGCAGATAAAATAACGGTTAATATTCAGATGACATCAGGGGATTTTACTGAAGCCCTCATAAAATTCGAAAGGTCTAATAACAGGGGATTCGATGAATATACAAGCATGTGTATTTTTATTCCAAACACATATGAAGTCTATTGGTCCGTATCAGCTGATGCCCTGGTAGATCGAATGCTTGCGGAGTACGATCAGTTCTGGAACAATTCGCGGATGGAGAAGGCGCAAAAAATTGGATTGAATCCTATGGAAATTTCAATTCTTGCATCCATTGTTCAGGCAGAAGCTTCTGACGCTAAAGAAGGACCGACTATCGCGGGGTTATACATAAATCGTTTGCGAAAAGATATTCCATTGCAAGCTGACCCTACGCTTGTATATGCTTCGGGTGATTTTACCCTTAAAAGAGTTTTGAATATCCACAAAGAAACTGACTCACCTTATAACACATATAAATACAAGGGGTTGCCCCCCGGTCCCATTAACCTGCCGGAAATTTGGGCGCTGGAATCAGTTTTGAATTTTGAACAGCACAAATATATTTATATGTGTGCAAAAGAAGATTTTTCCGGAAGCCACAATTTTGCAACCAACCTGCGGGACCATAACCAAAATGCTGCCAGGTATCAGCGGGCATTGTCTATTGAACAAAGGAAAGCACGACAACAAGGGAAATAATGTATAGTGCAACCACGGACATAAGGGTTAGATATGCTGAAACGGATCAGATGGGTTACGTTTACTATGGGAATTATGCCATGTATTATGAGGTTGGAAGGGTAGAAGCCTTGCGCCAGCTGGGCTTTACTTATAGGGAACTTGAAGATATGGGTGTAATGATGCCGGTGTTGGATCTTCATTGTAAATTCCATAAACCAGCGCGTTACGATGATTTACTTACAATTAAGACCACAATTCCTGAAATACCTGCTGTAAAAATGAAATTTACTTACGAAATTACAAATGAAAGGGGTGAATTGGTGAACTACGGAGAGACGACACTTGCATTTGTAAATAAATCAACGGGAAGGCCCATGAGGATTCCTGATGTAATGAGAGAATTGTTTGAACCATACTATTAATAAGCGAACTCCTGATGATCATAAATGTTGATTCAATAGTCCTTTAAATTGTTTTGTGATGAAGTTTAAGTATCGTAGGAGACTTCTAAAATATAAGAAGGTTTCAAGGTTCAGGAACCGACTGAAACGGATCAAATTTAAGGGAGGCAATGTACCACTATATGAAGTTCTATTTGTTTTCTCTAATAAGATCAAAGAAGACGATATCATTGAAAGGGCCAATGCAGTGGCTTACAGTTTTACCATCGCTTTATTCCCGGCTATCATTTTCATATTTGCGTTAGTTCCTGTTATTCACTCCATTATCCCTGAGGTAGGTATTGATAGTATAATGGATTTTATGAGTGGCTGGATGCCTCAAAATATGTTTTCCGTAGTTGAATCCACCATCAGGGATATTATAAGTATTCAAAGGGGGGGGCTTTTAACATTGGGGGCGCTATTGGCACTATACCTGGCATCCAATGGGATGGTAAGTCTTATGAATGCATTTAATTCAATTTATAAAACGAAGGAAAACAGGTCGTGGTTTCGGCAGCGGATTATCGCATTTGGATTAATCTTTATGCTGGCAGGAGTAATGGTATTGTCAATTGTATTGCTTGTTGTTGGCCAGGTGATACTAGGACTTATTTCTGAGTTGGTAATAGATATCGACTCACTTCCCATCAACATCAACCAGGTATTAATTTTACGATTTATTGTTTTGGCAATTGTATTTTTAATTTCGATTGCTTCTATTTACTATTTTGCTCCTGCGGTTCATTTTATGTGGCACTTTTTCTCAGTAGGATCAATTGTAGCCACTGCATTTATTCTGTTGATTTCTTATTTATTTTCCTACTATATAGCAAATTTTGGTACGTATAATACACTATATGGATCTATTGGGGTAATGCTTGCCCTGATGATTTGGTTGTTTTTGTTTTCTATTGTATTACTTGTCGGGTATGAAATTAATGCAAGTATTCACCAGGTGCAGCATATGCATAAGATAATGGAATTGAAGGATGAGAAGAAGGTTATATAACCCAAACTTGAAAAGACGTCCTGATATTTTTTTACAGGAAGCAGGAAAAGCAAGATTGATTCTTTTTTATTTAAATAAATACATTTTAGATTTGCATGCCTGAAAAATTCAGGAACTAAGAGGAGTGGCAGACTTGCCTGCCGGTAGGCAGGGTGGTCGCCCCGAAGGGATGCCGATGGCAAATGCACTGGTCTTGTCCCGATGGCATAGCCATGGCTATGCCAAGGGATGCCTTTCCGAAGGAATCCTTCGGATCGGCAAAAACCATTGAGTTAGTTATAGTTAAAATGTTCTTTGCATATATATTAAAAAGTGAAGTTGACGGTAGTCATTATTATGGACATTCAAAAGAGGTAAATTTGCGATTGAAAAGGCACAATAGAGGTGCTGTTCGATCAACTAAATCGAAAAGACCTTGGGAAATTCATTATATTGAATCATTTCCAACTAGATCTGAAGCTTATAGACGTGAATTGTACTTTAAATCAATTGACGGTTATAATTTTCTTAAATCCAAAGGGATAATTTAAAGAGGAGTGGCAGACCTGCCTGTAGCAGGCAGGGTGGTTTTAAACTTCAAACAAACAGAGGAGTGGCAGAGTGGTCGAATGCACTGGTCTTGAAAACCAGCGTACCGCGAGGTACCGGGGGTTCGAATCCCTCCTCCTCTGCAAACCAGGCCGGACACGAAGTGTCTGGCTTTTTTATTTAGCTGGAGCCAAGCTTGCTTAGGCGAACAGATGAATAAAAAAGCCATCCCTCACGCAGTGAGGACGGCCTGGTTTGACAGCCCCCCCTCAAAGGGATCGGCGGAGCCAATCCCTTGATTTAGCAAACAATATATCATGGATCTAAAGTTTACTTTGTGAAGTTGACCAAATAAAAAAGCCATCCCTCACGCAGTGAGGACGGCCTGGTTTGACAGCCCCCCCT
>CAZONK010000185.1:0-6733 GCA_964581095.1 uncultured Roseivirgaceae bacterium | reverse complement strand
TTTTTTTTGTAGCTTCTCCAATGATTTCCAGACTTCTCACAATCGCTCTTTTCAATACCTCATTCTCAATTAAATCGCTTTTAGTTGATTCAGATTTTATAGAGTTCAAAATAAAATTACATTCATCAAGAATATGTTTGAGTAATTCTAAATAATGATCAGACATATTCTGTTTCTTCTAAAATGTATGACCCCAGGTATTTACTTAATCCATTTTTTGTTACAATTTCAACTGTGTGATTTCTAAATGATTCCTTTAAAATATTATAAATTGAAATTAAATTATCAAAAGTCTCAAGGTTGGGATCAAAGTCTACCAATATATCAATATCGCTATTTTCGTGATGTAAGTCTTTTGAGTATGAACCAAATAATCCTATTTTTTTAACACCATATTGTGTTAAAATCTCTTTTTTATCTTTTAATATTTTCAGTATTTCAGATTTTGTCAACATTTATTCTTTTATCCAAATTTAAACTTTATTACGATCTTTTCCTTTTTCAATTCTTCTAAAAATACACAATCATTCAGCTTCTTTTTGTAACTCAATTATCCCTCATCAACTCATTCTGCCTGTATTTATAACTCAGATATGAAAGAATGGCCCCAAATAATTCCACACTTTTCATTTGGCCGGTATCTACCGGTCGGTCATTTAACCGGAGGATTAGTAATCCATACACAGCGTTAAGGCATATTTGAATATCATTGATATTTCCACCGGCAAGTTTCCCGAAAGAGGAGAGGTCTTCCCTTGCTTCTTTATAGATGGACAAGTAAGCCTCATCTTCTGCCAAAAGTCCTTTATGTAGCAAATGCATTTTGCCAACCACCTCCTGCACAGCTTTCAAATGACCCGATTGCACTATATTTTCATTTCTCATTGCGTTTATGAGCGTATAGTACCACTTTCTTGTTTCCTTTTTTTCTTCACTGGTAAGGGGAAGGTGTGAAATCACATATTTTTCTATTTGTTCAAGATCCATTTCATACGCACGTATGAGGTCTTCAGTTTTGTATAAATGGATAATGTACTCTGAAATATTTTCAAGCCTTTTCTTTCTTGCTATTTGCATAATTATGGTCCCGGGAAAATTATTTACAAATATAGAACAGGGTACCTCCTTTCATTTTTTTACTTATAAATTGTTGGTAACAAATCACTACTTTTGCACTTCGAAATTGATTTGACACCCATTCATTAATGAAGCACATCAGAAACTTTTGCATAATTGCCCATATCGATCACGGGAAAAGTACGCTTGCTGACCGGCTGCTTCAGCAAACGGGGACAGTGTCTGACAGGGACATGCAGGAGCAGCTTTTAGATGATATGGATCTGGAAAGGGAACGTGGAATAACGATCAAGAGTCATGCAATCCAGATGGAATACAAGCACGATAATGAACTTTATACACTGAACCTTATTGATACACCCGGCCATGTCGATTTCTCGTACGAAGTTTCGCGGTCAATCGCAGCTTGCGAAGGGGCGTTGCTGGTAGTGGATGCATCGCAGGGAATTGAAGCACAAACGATTTCAAACCTCTACCTTGCTATCGACAACGATCTTGAAATTATTCCTGTTTTAAATAAAATCGATTTGCCAGGTGCTTTGCCGGAAGAAGTGAGTGACCAGATTGTGGATTTGATTGGATGCCCCCCTGATGATATAATAAGGGCCAGTGCCAAAGAGGGTATTGGGATTGAAGATATTCTGGATGCCATCATAGACAGGATCCCGGCACCAAAGGGTGATGAAACTGAACCACTTCAGGCTATGATTTTTGACTCAGTTTTTAACTCATATCGTGGGATTGAAGTATATTTCAGGGTTTTTAATGGTGAAATAAAAAAGGGGGATAAAGTAAAATTTGTAAATACCGGAAAAACGTATGAGGCTGATGAAATCGGAGTGCTTAAATTAAATCAGGAACCACGCAATTCCATAGGTACCGGAAATGTAGGTTACCTTATTTCAGGCGTTAAAATAGCCAGTGAAGTAAAAGTGGGTGACACCATCACCCACGTGGAAAATCCAACAAAAAATACAATCCAGGGATTTGAAGATGTAAAACCAATGGTTTTTGCAGGTATTTATCCGGTCGAAACCAATGAATACGAAGAATTGAGAGGCTCGATGGAAAAACTTCAGCTGAATGACGCTTCATTGGTATGGGAACCCGAAACTTCAATGGCCCTGGGTTTTGGATTTCGATGTGGTTTTCTGGGGATGTTGCATATGGACATCGTTCAGGAAAGGCTTGAACGCGAATTTGGAATGACTGTAATTACCACCGTTCCATCAGTGCAGTTTCACGCCATTGGAACTGATGATAGAATAATGGATATCAATGCTCCTTCTGAAATGCCAGAACCCAATACCATATCACATATGGAGGAACCGTTCATAAGTGCACAGATCATTACAAAATCTGATTTTATCGGTCCGATCATTTCACTTTGCATCGAAAAGCGTGGCATTATAGGTAACCAAACCTACCTTACATCCAATAGGGTGGAACTTGGTTTTGAACTTCCCCTTTCTGAAATTGTCTTTGATTTTTACGATAAGTTAAAGACCATCAGCAGGGGATATGCATCGCTTGATTATGAACTCATTGGGTTCAGGAAGTCAAATATGGTTAAACTCGATATAATGTTGAATGGTTCAAAAATCGATGCCCTGTCTGCAATCGTGCATAGGGATAAGGCATACGATTGGGGGAAAAGATTATGTGAAAAATTGCGTGGTTTAATTCCACGCCAAATGTTTGAAATTGCAATACAGGCCTCCATTGGCACAAAAATTATTGCAAGGGAAAGTGTTAAAGCAATGCGGAAAAATGTATTGGCAAAATGTTATGGAGGGGATATTACCAGAAAGAGAAAACTACTGGAAAAACAGAAAAAGGGAAAGAAACGAATGCGTCAGGTAGGCAATGTGGAAATTCCACAGGAAGCATTTATGGCAGTGCTTCAATTGGATTAGGATTTTAAAATTATTCAAATAAATATAATATTTAAAATTTTTTTTAGCACCTATGTCCCCCTCTTTGAGGGGGTAGGGGGAGGAATAGACGAAAGCATGAAATTCCACTATTGAAGTCATTATGAATAGTTCAAAACTGTACCACCCCCTTCACCACCGCCGGCTGGGGACATTAGAGGATTGGCTCACTTAGTAGTCAAATTAAAATGGTTAATTCTATAATTCTAAACTTTCAATAATAATGGCTGAAACAGTACAGGAAACGATACTACTGGATGGGAAGAGAACTTCAAGGGAGATTGAAGTTGAAATAGCCGAAGAAGTATCAAAGATTGTTGCGGAGGGTAAGCGATCACCACATTTGGCCGCAATATTGGTGGGTGAAGATGGGGCAAGCAAAACCTATGTCAAAAGCAAAGTTAAGGCTTGCAGCAGGGTAGGATTTACAGATACCCTGGTAAAATTCGATATTGATGTAACCCAGGAAGAGCTTGAAGCACAGGTTGAGGCCTTCAACAATGATAATGACATTGATGGTTACATCGTTCAATTACCACTACCTGATCATCTTTCAGTGGAGGAAATTACGGATAAGATTGATCCCAAAAAAGATGTAGATGGATTCACTCCGGCGAATTTTGGTAAAATGGGCTTACCACACCCAAGTTTATTGCCTGCAACTCCTCATGGCATAATGATACTGTTGCGTCGGTACAAAATAGAATCCAAAGGGAAACACTGTGTGATTGTTGGCAATAGTCATATTGTTGGATCACCTTTGAGTATTTTATTTGCAGGACCTGGTATGGCGACCACCACCGTTTGCCATATATATACACAAAACCTGGCATTTTATACGCGAATGGCTGATATTCTGGTTGTTGCTGTAGGTAAACCGGAATTAATTACTGAGGATATGGTCAAGGAAGGTGCTGTAGTTGTTGATGTAGGAATAACAAGGGTGGAAGATTCTTCCGCAAAAAGAGGATATGTATTAAAAGGTGATGTTGATTTTGAAAATGTTGCTCCGAAATGCAGCTTTATTACACCCGTACCCGGAGGTGTAGGCCCTATGACAATTGCTTCATTGTTGATGAATACATTGGATGCATATAAACGAAATCATTAATAATCTTTTTATATGACTATCAGGACTGGAGTACTTCCCGTAATGGAAGCATTTTATTCTATACAAGGAGAAGGATTCCATCAGGGAAAGGCTGCTTACTTTATACGATTGGGTGGGTGTGATGTTGGATGTGTATGGTGCGATGTAAAAGAATCCTGGGCTGATAATCATCCTGAAATAAATGTGTCAGAAATTGTTAACAATGCTTTAGAGGTTTCTTCAAGATTAGCAGTTGTAACAGGTGGCGAACCTTTGATGCATCCACTTGATGAATTAACAACCACTTTGAAAACTGCCGGGTTTGCTACCCATCTGGAAACCGCCGGTGCTCACCAAATAACAGGGTTGTGGGACTGGATATGTTTATCTCCCAAAAAGTTTAAAAAACCCAAACAGGAGATATTGATAAAAGCAGACGAACTAAAGATAATTATTTATAATAAGTCTGATTTTGACTGGGCATTTTCATTTCAAAGCAAAGTATCAGGCGCTTGTAAACTATATCTCCAGCCTGAATGGAGCAGGCAAAATGAAATGTTGCCCCTTATTATTGATTTCATAAAAGAGAATCCATATTGGGAAATAAGTCTTCAAACCCATAAGTTTATGGATATTCCTTGATTTATGGTCCGTCTGTTCCTTCTAATAAACCTAATTGGCTGCTTTTTTAATGCCAGGGCTCAAAATGCCTACGAACAACTGTCAACCACATCAAAAAAGGCGAGGGAGTACTATATCCTGGGAGACAATGCATACGTCAGGAATGACTTCCTCAATGCAATTACCTTTTTTGATAAAGCTGTAAAAAAAGATAAGAATTTCATCGAAGCTTATTTCAGGATGGGCAGCTCCTACTATCGAATGTTTGATACATTGAACGCAAGGACAAATTGGGAAATGGCAGTGCAGTTAGGTAGTGATGACCCGGAGCATGCATACCTGCATTATTATATTGGGAGATTATACTACGAAACCGGAGAGTATGAAAAAAGTGCAAGCGCAGCAAAATCTTATTTTGCTATGAAGTCCAGGGACACGAGGTTTAATGACCGGGTTGAAGATTTACAAACCAACGCTGAGTTTTCAGTGGGGTCAATAAATGAAAATTTAAAATTTAATCCCCAACCACTTCAGCCGGAGTTGAATAAGTTTCCACTGCAATATTTCCCGGTAATGCCGGTAGATGAACAAAGTGTAATTTTTACAAGGCGAACAGGCTATCAGCCCACCGATGACGAGGATATTTATATTAGCTATCGGTCAGATAACGATAAATGGGGTTCCCCCGTTTCGATTTCGGATAATATTAATACCCATTTTAATGAAGGTACCTGCACGATATCTGCTGACGGAAGAATGCTGATGTTTACTTCCTGCCTGGGTAGGGATGGGTTCGGAAGTTGTGACCTGTATGTTACCTATAAAAATGGAAAGGAATGGACAGAGCCCAGGAACCTGGGCATTGGCGTAAATTCAGGGGCGTGGGAGTCACAACCATCACTTAGTGCTGATGGCCGGACTCTTTATTTTATATCAGATCGCCGTGGAGGGTTTGGCAAAAGGGATATCTGGGTGAGTAAGCTTGGACCCGGGGATAAGTGGTTGAAAGCTGAAAATGCAGGGTCGGTCGTAAATACAAAGGAAGATGAAGTATCTCCTTTTATACATGTAAACGGACAACGACTTTACTTTTCTTCAAAAGGACATATTGGTCTTGGCAAATTTGATATTTATTATTCAGATAATACAGGTGAAGGATGGAGTGTACCCGTAAACATGGGTTATCCGCTGAATACCCGGGAAGACCAGGTGTCACTTTTTATAACTGCAGATGGAAGTAAAGGAATCTATTCGCTTAACAAAGGTGATAGAATTCGCAAACGATCTTTGTTGTATAAAATCGATATTCCCGAACATCTCAGGGTAATAAATAAAAGCTCGTATGTAACAGGTATAATAATTGACAGTAAATCGAAACTTCCACTGGCTGCATCTGTTGAACTTCGTGACCTTGCTTCACAACGGCCATTGTTGAAGGTAAGATCAGATTCGTTAAGTGGCGAATATGTAATGGTACTAACTGATGGAGCTGAATACGGGTTGTATGTATCGAAAAAAGGATATCTTTTTAAAAGCCTTCCTTTTAATTTCCAGGATAAAAAGACTTTAAATGCAGTAGTGATCGATATGGAACTGGATCCCCTGGAACCAGGTGCTTCAACAGTATTAAATAATATATTTTTTGAAGTAAACTCAGCCACACTGGACAATAAGTCGGAAACAGAAATCCTGGAAATTGTTCAGTTTTTGGATAATAACAATTCCACTTCCATTGTGATTGAGGGTCATACCGATACCACGGGAAGTGAAGCCTATAATCTTGAATTGTCAGTTAAACGGGCAAAAGCGGTCAGGGAAGATCTCATCTTGAGGGGAATTGACAGCAATCGGTTATCAGCAACTGGATTTGGATTTTCAAAACCTGTTGCCGACAATAATACAGAATCAGGACGGGGCCAAAACAGAAGGATCGAATTCCGGATCATTGAATAAGTATGACGGAAAGATAAATATTCGAAATCCCCAAATTGTATTAAATCAATAAAAATGT
>CAZONK010000184.1:0-6736 GCA_964581095.1 uncultured Roseivirgaceae bacterium | reverse complement strand
TTCCCTGGTATGATAGTTTATTATACAGAACATCTTTAATAATCAAATCCTCTTTACTTATTGTATCACCAATTCCAATTGTATTAACCCTATAGGAGTAAGAAGAATAAGTTGGTGATATTCCCGTCGTATAAATTCCATCTGAAAACAAAACCACAGTCGAAAGATTTAATCCCTCGAAATCATTTTCAATACGCTTCAACATTCCCGAAAGGTCTGTCTCATTATAGCTAAAATTTAGACGAGTATCATCCTTATTTTTCATTTCGAGTGTTCTTACCCTGGTTTCGTACCCAACATCCGATAATTGAACGATCATACGATTGATGTCGTTGATATTTTCATCTAAAACAGATGAGTCCATAACTAATTTTATCGATTCAGAATTATCAATTGCAAATACAACAAGTGGCTTTTCATGAATGTTGTTTGTGAGGCGCAAAAACGGGCTTATCAATAGCCCTGCCAGCAAGGATACGAGGATAAAACGAATTCCGGCCAGCATTCTATTTACCTTTTCGTCCCATGGAGATTTTTTTTTGTAATAGAGAATAATTGCATATCCAAACCCCACCAAAAGGCATACGATGAAAAACCAGGTAGAATATTCGAAATATAATCGAGGGCTCATGTAACCAAAATAGTAATTACAGCCGGATTAGAAGCCATACATATCAACATATTACCATTATTCGATCCGCAGAGAGTTCACAGGGTTGACAATTGCAGCCTTAACCATACTTCCAATGAATTTATCAGGTGAGCATTCCACCGTCAACCTGAAGTACCTGGCCGGTTATATAAGAGGAAAGATCTGATCCTAAATACATAGCTGCTTCAGCAACATCATCCACATTACCACCTCTTTTCAATGGAATGGCATCACGCCAACCCTGGACAGTAACCGGATCAAGCTTTTCGGTCATTTCTGTTTCAATAAATCCGGGAGCAATAGCATTGCAACGTATCCCCCTTGAACCATATTCCAGGGCAATAGACTTTGTGAAGCCAATAATGCCAGCCTTGGAAGCCGCGTAGTTGCACTGGCCGGCATTGCCTTTAATACCAACAACAGAACTGATATTTATAATAGAACCTTGTCTTTGCTTAATCATATAAGCCATTACCGCTTTGGTTGTGTTAAAACATGACTTCAGGTTAACACCAATTACCCTATCCCAGCTCTCTTCTGACATTCTAAGCAGGAGTCCGTCATCAGTGATTCCTGCATTATTAATAAGAACATCAATTCGACCAAAGTGACTAATTACATCAGCAACCATTGCCTGGGTAGCATCATGATCAGCAGCATCCACACGATAGCCTTTACATTTTACACCCCTCACGGTTAGTTCCTCTTCTAATTCATGGGTAATGTCTTTGCTCGAGATGTATGTAAATGCAATATCAGCACCTGCCCTCTCATATCTATAAGCTATTTCTTTACCAATACCTTTTGAGGCACCCGTAATAAGCGCTGTTTTTCCTTTTAAAAGATCTTTTGCTTGATTAAAATCCATTGACATAACGTTCTTATTTTTTGGCTAAAGTAAGAATATATTCAACCTTATAAAACAATTCTGTCGGCCGAAAATCAGGTTTCTATAAACATTCTTTTGCGTTTAACCTGATAAAAAAAGACGGGTACAATTAGTTTACCTGGTTCACTGGATTTCCATTAATAAAAGCCAAAATATTCGATGCAGTAATTTTCATTAATTTCAACCGGGCTTCCTTCGAAGTCCAGGCGATATGTGGAGTGAGCAAACAGTTTTTGGCTGATAGAAGAGGATGATCATCCCCTGGTGGCTCCTTTTCAAACACATCAATACCGGCACCCCTGATTTTCCCTTCATTTAAATACCTCGCGAGGTCTGAATCATTAATAATTTGTCCCCTGCTTGTATTGATTAGAATTGCATCTGTTTTCATCAATTGAAGAAGCTTTCGATCGACCATACCCATTTTATCTTCGGTAAAAGCTGTATGAATTGTAAGGATATCGCTGTTTTCAAACAACTCCCCGAGGCCTGTAAATGCAACCTTTTTTGAATCGTCGGGGTAAGATGAATGCACCAGAACATGCATACCAAATGCCAAGGCTATCCCTGCTACCTTTTTCCCGATCTTCCCCCATCCCAGAATACCCATATTTTTACCTGACAGTTCTGTAATAGTAGTTAAGGTATAGCTAAAATCATGTCTCTTTTTCCAACCGCCAGCCCTGATATCTGTATCGTGCTTACCAACTTTGTTTATAAGTTCCAGGATCAATGCCATGGTGTGCTGTGCTACAGAATTAGTACTATAATCAGGTATATTGGTAACTACAATTCCCCTTTTCGTAGCTGAATCAATAGCCACCACATTGATTCCCGTTGCCAGAATACCAATATATTTCAATCGTGGAAGCTGCTCCATGGTTTCATCTGATATTACCACCTTATTTGTTAATATTATTTCTGCATCCATACATCGCTCAATAACCTGGTTTGGGGATGTCCGGTTATATATTTTAACTATCCCAAGTGTCTCAATTGACTCCCAGGATATGTCACCGGGATTAAGTGTAAAACCGTCTAATATAATAATATTCATTAAAGAATCATTTGGATTCAAATCTAACAAAATTCAACACAAGAATGAGTTTCATTCCTTGCTTCAAAATCTTAATTTTGCTACGATTAAGAAATAAATAATTATGGCTTCAAAATTTGATCTGATTGTAATTGGTAGTGGCCCGGGTGGGTATGTAGCTGCAATTCGTGCATCACAACTTGGAATGCAGGTAGCGGTTGTCGAACGTGAGTCTTTAGGCGGTATTTGTCTTAACTGGGGTTGTATCCCAACAAAGGCCCTTTTAAAAAGTGCCAATGTTTTTGAATATATCCAGCATGCATCTGATTATGGTATTGAAGTGAAAGGGGCATCCATTGACTTTGCATCTGTAATCGAACGAAGCCGGGGTGTTGCTGATGGCATGAGTAAAGGTGTACAATTTTTACTTAAAAAGAACAAAATTGAAGTTATCAATGGTTTTGGACGTTTGAAATCGGGAAAGAAAGTGGAGGTAGAAGCTGAGACTGGGGAAAAAACAGACTATTCTGCCAATCATATTATTGTTGCTACGGGTGGGCGATCAAAAGAACTGCCTAATTTACCTATCGATGGAAAAAAGATAATTGGTTACCGGCAGGCCATGACACTTACCAAACAACCAAAACGGATGGTTGTAGTTGGTTCAGGAGCTATTGGCGTTGAATTTGCCTATTTCTATCATTCTATTGGAACAGAAGTAACAATCGTGGAATTTCTTCCCACCATCGTGCCTCTTGAAGATGAAGATGTGTCAAAACAACTGGCGCGAACTTTTAAAAAATCAGGTATCAAAGTAATGGTAAGTTCAGAAGTTACATCCGTTGATACCAAAGGAAAGTCATTGAAAGTAAATATAAAAACCAAAAAAGGTGAAGAAACAGTCGAGTGTGATGTAGTGCTTTCTGCAGTTGGTATATCTACTAATATTGAAGGAATTGGCCTCGAAGAAACAGGAGTAGCGACCGATAAAGGTAAAGTGCTTGTAGATGACTATTATAAAACCAATATTGATGGTGTCTATGCCATTGGGGATATTGTACACGGCCAGGCTTTGGCCCATGTTGCATCGGCTGAAGGAATCACATGTGTGGAAAAGATAAGTGGTTTGACTCCTGAACCAATTGATTATAATAATATACCTGGCTGTACGTATTGTTCACCGGAAGTGGCATCTGTTGGATATACTGAGAGTGCCGCAAAAGAAGCCGGATACGAAATAAAAGTTGGTAAATTTCCTTTTTCAGCATCAGGCAAAGCCAGTGCTGCCGGTACAAAAGACGGATTCGTGAAGGTGATTTATGATGCCAGATACGGTGAGTGGCTTGGTGCCCACATGATTGGTGCCAATGTAACAGAAATGATAGCCGAGGTAGTAGCTGCCAGAAGACTTGAAACAACGGGTCATGAAATTATAAAAACTGTTCATCCCCATCCAACGATGTCGGAAGCTATTATGGAAGCAACAGCGGCGGCGTATGGAGAGGTGATCCACTTGTAAATTGGAAAATAAATAAAAAAAACCGCTAAACGCGGCTTTTTTTATTTATTTCTGACCTTCTACATCAATTGTCCCGGTAGGTTGAAGTGGCTTCCCGTCCGGATCGATCAATATTATTTCATCAAACCCTACCTTTTTAAGCCCCTCGATTATTTTCTCCCTGTCACCTACCATAAACCAGTTGAAGTTTTTTGGAATGATCATATCTTTCGTGGTTTTTCTAACCTGTTCAAGTGTTAAATTTCTCACATTTGCATCATAGGTTTGATAATAATCATCTGCCAATCCATACTTCACAATCTCGTTTAGTGAATTTGAAACTGCATTATTTGTTTCCCATTGACCTGGAAGTTGCAAAATGCGATTGGTCTTAACTTTTTGAAGTTCTTCTTCAGTTATGGGTTTGTCACCAACTATCATCTCTGTTTCTTTCATTATTTCCATCACAGATTCACTCGTTTTGTCTGTTTGTACGGATGCGTATGTGATTAATGGTCGCTGTCCTTTTGCTCCAATTACAACACCCCCGGCTCCGTATGACCAGTGTTTATCTTCACGAAGGTTCATGTTTAGTCTGGAAGTAAATTGCCCGCCGAAAATATTCATCATAGCTTCCCGTGATATTTCAGACACTTGTCCATATCCTTCTACTAACTCACCTGAAATAATCACAGACTGTTGAGATTCTGGTCGATCCATCAAAAACAAAACGTTCTTATTGCTTGTCTGCACTTGTGAAATATTTTTTTGAGATACATCACCTTTTTTCCATTTCCCGAAATAACTCTCAAGTTTATCCATCAACTCATCCAATTCAATGTCTCCTACCACCACAAGTGTTGAATTATTGGGTTTAATCCACCGATCGTAAAACAAAATCATATCTTCCCGCTTTAGCTGGGTAACGGTATTCTCATAACCAGATCCCGAAAATGGCAGGCTATAAGCATGTCCCTCACCGTAGAGGTATTGAGGCATCACACGAAGTGCCATTGAGAACGGTTGGGATTTTTCCCTTTGAATTCGGACTATTTGTTCATTTTGTAACCTTTCAAACTCTGAATCCGGGAATGCGGGATTTAAAACAACATCAGCGAATAATTCCATGCTGCCATCCAGACTCGGAAGTAAAGTATTCATACTTACATACGAATAATCAAGATCAGAATAGGTCCCAATAGAAGCGCCAAGAAGTTGCAGCCGTTCATTGATTTGCAATGATGTCATGTTCTTCGTACCCTCATCCATCATATTCATTGCCAGGCTTGCAGTACCAGGTACGGCTAATTGGTCAGATGCGTATCCAGCATCAATCATTAAATCCATAATTACAGTTGACACACCCTTTCTTTGGGCAAGGGCAACTTGCATCCCATTCTTTAATGTTGCTCTTTGTATTTCAGGAAATGTGGCACTGACTGCAGTGCCCAGGGAAGGTATCTTGCTTCTATCAACTTCTGTCGCTTCAGCTGTATATTCTGGAAATGGTGTGCAGATTAATGTGTGCTTACCTGATGATAACCAATCTTTCGCAGTTTGTTGCAAATCCTGAAGTGTTGCATTTTCGATGTATTGCAATACAGTTTTATAATAATCGGGGTTTCCAAAATAAGTGGCATTGCTAGCTAGTACATCGGAAGTTCCTCCAAAACCACCAATTCGCTCAAGCCCTTTAATAAAACCTGAGAAGTAACTCGATTTTGCACGGTTAAGTTCTTCTGTTGTTGGTCCGTTTGCAATAAATTCTTTTACAATTCTATTTAGAGCTTCTTCAATCTCATCGGCAGATTTACCTGGTTTTACATTCACTTGAATAATGAAATTACTGGATATCTCCTTGGAAGATTCGAATGAATTAACAGTACTTGCAATTTGTTTTTCGTACACCAACTCCTTATACAATCTTGAATTTTTACCGGTAGATAAAATTGAAGCTACTAAATCAAAATAAACATCCTGTTTATTCCCAAATGCAGGTGTATTCCAGGCCTGAACAATTCTCGTTTCCGGAACACGGTCCTGATATACCTGTCGGGTATCACTTGTACGTCCAGGCACGTTTACTTCATAGCGGGCCAAGGTTGGACCCGGAGGGATATCCCCAAAATATTGCCGCACTTTTTTATATATCTCTTCGGGATTTACATCTCCTGCAATAGCGATTACGGCATTGTTTGGACCATAGTAAGTTTTAAACCATTCATGAACATCCTCGAGTGAAGCAGCATTTAAATCTTCCATTTCACCGATCACAGTCCATGAATACGGGTGTCCGGCCGGATGCATTGCCTTTGTAAGCAAATCATACTGTCGCCCGTATGGTTGATTTTCTCCCTGTCTTTTTTCATTTTGCACTACTCCTCTTTGTTCATCAAGTCGTTCCTGATCAATAGCGCCGAGTAAATGACCCATTCGATCGGATTCCAGCCACAATACCTGATCAAGTCCGGCTGTTGGTACGTTTTGGAAGTAATTGGTTCGATCATTATTAGTCGTACCATTTAGGTCTGTAGCACCAATTCTTTCCAGGGCCTGGAAATAATCGTCGTTGTAATTTTCACTTCCATTGAACATCAAATGCTCAAAAAGATGGGCAAAGCCGCTTTTGCCGGGTTTTTCATTTTTAGAACCAACGTGATA
>CAZONK010000183.1:0-6805 GCA_964581095.1 uncultured Roseivirgaceae bacterium | reverse complement strand
CGAACCGCTGTATAAGGTTTTGCAGACCTCCGCCTAGCCACTCGGCCACAGCACCAAAAATTCAACTGCAAAGTTAATGAATAATCATAAGAAAATAACAGCTATGCAGTGAATCAGAAAATGAAAATAAACTAATATAAGTGCTCATAGTACTCTTCCAGCATTCTTTTTACTGCAAATTTTTCTCTTGAACCCTGGATACTGTTTTGCATCATTTTCACCCATTGTTCTTTATTATCATAATAAGTTGGAATAACTTCATTTGTAAGCACATTGTACAATGCTTTCAGGTCATGTGCATCTTGTTCTGCTACATCACTGCTTTCAAACCCATCGCCAAACTGCCATCCGTTAACACCATGGTCGCAGAACTCCGGCCACCATCCATCTAAAATGCTCAGGTTTAAGACACCATTCATGGCCGCCTTCATACCTGAAGTACCACTGGCTTCCATGGGTCGGCGTGGGTTGTTTAACCAAATGTCCGAACCCCTGGTAAGTTGTGCTCCGATTTCCATGTCGTAGTTTTGTAAAAATGTTACTGAACCGGAATATTTCTTGCTCATTGCCACCAGGTTTTCAACTATACTTTTTCCCGTATCATCAAGCGGATGTGCCTTACCGGAAAATACCAGTTGGATTTTCTGTTCTTTTAGCAGAGGTTCAATAATATCTGAATCAGTAAAAATAAGGTTTGACCGTTTGTAGGGCGCTGCCCTCCTGGAAAACCCAATGAGCAATCGATCTTCCCGAAATTTCACTCCATTCCTTTCATTAATGAAACGGATTAATTCCCGTTTATTTATCTGATGTGCTTTCCATATATCACTATCAGATCCTGATTCTGCAGCATCCAGCATATTATCATCCACCCATGTTGGTTTATGAATAGCATTGGTAATGGCAATAATCTCTGCAGAGTCATCTACATGTGCCCACATTTTTTTAGCGGTTTCTCCATGTAATTGTGCCACAGCATTGGCTTTCCGTCCAATGTGAAGTCCGGCTACGGTCATATTAAACGGAGATCCACCCAAATCGATCATCTGCTTTTCAGAAAGGCCATGATTGGCCCCCATAAACATCAATTTATCGATTGGATGTGATTCATTTCCCTGTAAAACAGGTGTGTGGGTTGTAAATACTATTTCCTGCCTGGTCTGCTTAAAAGCTTCATTATAAGTTGCACCTTCGTCCATTTTTTCCCTAATCAACTCAAATCCTGCAAAAAGTGCATGTCCTTCGTTAAAGTGAAATACATCTATATCTTCCCCAAGTGCTCGCAGGGCTTTGATACCACCAATGCCAAGTACCATTTCCTGGGCAATCCTTTCTTCTCCAAACCAACCATATAACTGACCTGTTATCCACCGTTCGTTGTTTTCAGGAATATCAGTATCCAGGAGGTAGGTTGTGTTATTTCCAAAAGAATCAGCTTTCCAAACTTTGCAATAAACATCTTCTTCCCTGATTTTGATTTTTACAACAACACCCGTATCCTTTAAAAAATTATAGTCGTAATTGTGGTATGTATCATAAGCTTTTCCTTCATTATCAATGCGCTGGTCTGTATATCCTTGTTTCCATTTAATTCCAACACCCACTACAGGATAGTTATGGTCCTTCGCCCCTTTTATATAGTCACCGGCAAGAATTCCCAGTCCTCCGGCATATGTCTTTAGCTTGTTATCCAATGCAAATTCCATGCACAGATAGGCTACTCTTTTCGTCTCTTCCATTAATATTATCTTGAAAATTTAAATTAATCGGCAAAGAAACAAATTACCCAAACAAAAGGTCCAATAAACTGGCAACTTTTGGCGGGGCTTTTAAATTTTTATAAAAATTAACTTTGAAAGCTTATGCAGGAAACTTGAAATTATGAATTGACTTAAACTGATATCCATTTATGTAGGAATAGGTGGTATTTACGAACCCAGGTCATCACCTTTTTTTGCCAAAATCTACAAAAGTAATTAATGCCAGCAAGGCAATACCTCCAACAGCAAGTCCCATTGCAAGGCTAGGATATCTGTCTTTATAAAAAATCACGATAATAAAAGTCGGGATCATCAGGGCGATTGCCCCATAGTAGACAATTTTTTTAATATCCATAGTTGCAATTATTTAGGAAAGTAGAATTTCATTGTAATATAACCGAATAGTAATGACAATAATACATACAACGCCGCTACCCAAAGTAAATTACTTAGCAGATAGATTACAAACGCCTGAATAATGATTACTTCAGGAACTAAAAAGAACCAGATGGAAACTTTTACTGAGGCTATGAACTGATCATCTTTTAAAACGTATTTTAACAAACCTTTCACAATAAGATGCGGTATAATAAATGAAAGATAAGAGAATGCATAAACAGGCCAGAGAATAAAACGCCATTTTCCTGATGATTTTATTTTTCTCCCGATCGCTTTCGGGATTGGTTCTGCACTAAATTTATCGGGTTTGGCACTTATTTCCAGCGCCAACTTTTGATCATGATCAAATTGTATCACAGGATCGCTATCATGACTTCGGTTTGCATTCCATTTATTATAATTTTCAACATAACGTTCCGGTGGTTGAAGGTCCACCATCAGGTCTTTCAATTGCACTTCCAGATCATCACAAAATGAAATCATGGCTTCCCTGGTATTTTCTTCGTAGATTTTTTTGTATCCAGATACTTTGATTGGGCTGCCGTAATTAATGAATACATTATATCCTGCTTTCGTATAATTCCCATAGTACACTCCTACAGGTATTGTTACAACTTCAGGTGATATTTCGGAAGCGAATTCTGTTCCGAAGGCAATCCTGGCAATACCTTTTTTTAACGGACGCAGCATATGCTTGTATTCATGGGAAGCTTCGGGAAATATTAACACTGGATGTTTTTGGAGCATTATTCTTCGGCACCGGTCGATCACCTGTTCATTTTTTTTCAAACTGGAAATTCCATCCTTGATACGGTAAATAGGTATGATATTGATAATATCTAATAAAAATGCAGCAATTTTATTATTAAAGGCATCTGCCCTGGCAAGAAAATAGGGATTTCGAGGGGTGGTTCCAGTTACTAAAAATGCATCCAAAAATGAATTCTGGTGATTTAATGCAAAAATAATCGGGCCTTTTGCAGGAACATTTTCAAGTCCTCTCACACCTATTTTTTTATAAAAAAACCGGATGGCAACGCTCATCCTGAATTTTAGTATTCTGTAGATTATGTGTTTAATCAACTTCTATTATTACTTAAGTGATGCAGTGCCAAAAATGATAATTTTTCTTATTAATCTATTCATAATTTCACGACCATGATTGAATAAATTATAATACTGGGGAAATAAATACTTTCAATTGGATGTAAAAAAAGGTGCCCATCGATAGCTATTGGAAGGGCACCTTCTTATTAGAAATTTTCTCAATTTTAAAGTTTATTCTCAATAAACTCAAAAAATTCCTGTTTGGTCTTTCTGAACTCGTAATCAAAGCTATCAATTTTATCTTTTAATCTGATGTGGTTATTCCTGAGTACAGCTTCGTCCATTTGTTCATCACTCGAGAGAATATTACCAAGATTTTTTACCTGACGTCTTACAGCTTGTTTGTAGCCTTCAAGCAATTCACCATTATAATAGATAATCAGGTTTTGAAAGTGATCACTACTTTTTCTGTCATCACCATTTTTAAATTTGGATGAAAAGGTATCAAGTAACTTTTGAAAAAAATCGAGTTCTCTCTTCCACAATGTAATTCGGGAATCCCAGGTTTCGCTTTCCTTTTGAAGTTCTTCAATCCCTATTTCAAGAAGGTAATCAGTAGTGGCATTAGTTAGTTCTTCCATATATGTTATCGTTTAAATTTTTTATTTATGTTCCTTTTATAAAGTTAGCACACTAATTTTAGTAAAGGAATGACAATGGTCAAATTTAATATTGAGTTATATTATCATCCCTGATGCTATCAAATGATACAAAAGCTTGTCTTTTCACTCAACAATCAAATCTAAAGTTTTGCTTTAAATTATCTTCATATAATTGATGGAATTTGCAACATATTGAAAAATATCCTGACGTTTGTCATAAATTGAAGTGAAATAAATTTGAATAATTTGTATAGCCGTTTAGATTTGTACCAAATTCTATAAACCGCGCCTTATTGATGAAATTGATTTTTACTGCTAAGTCGACTGCAAAACAGTTCTGTTTCTCTAAAATTGTTTTCCTTTTTTCATTTGCTATTCTTCTGATATCAAACCTCGATTCATATTCTCAGGCTGATGCGGTTCCTACAGATCCAGAGATCATCGGTGCTGGTGAGCAACTGTATAGCCAAAATTGCAAAGCCTGCCATCGCATTGATCAGCGATTGATTGGCCCAGCCCTTCAAAATGTTTATGACAGAAGGGATATGGAATGGATTTTTGCTTTTGTAAAAAATTCGCAGAAGGTAATCGAAGGTGGTGATAATTATGCCATCGCCCTTTTTGACGAGTATAATAAGATCGCCATGACATCGTTTGATTTTACCGATGAAGAGATACTCTCAATTATAGCTTATGTTAAGGACCAAACGGATAATCCTCCTGTAACCGAAGTAGTGGCCACAGGTGGGGGCGAAGCCGGATCGGCTGAAGACCCAGGCATTGCTTCAAAATATCTAAACATTATTTTAATTGGATTGGTGATCACACTGGTTCTTTTATTTGTGGTGTTAGTGAAGGTTAGCTCGGTAATGAAAAAATACCTTCAGCAAAAATCAGACTTATCTGAAGCGGACAAAGAATTGATCGACCAGCAGTTTGATGTTTTCTCTATTGTAAAACATAAAGCGTTTATTGGCCTGGTAGCTTTTATTGTTACGGCACTACTATTTAAAGGAATAATCGACCAGTTGTACAACATTGGCGTACAGCAAGGATATTCTCCAAAACAGCCCATTGCTTATTCACACAAAGTGCACGCCGGGGACTTTGAGATTGATTGTAATTACTGTCATACGGGTGTTACAAAAAGCAAATATGCCAATATACCTTCAGCAAATATTTGTATGAACTGCCATTCGGCAATTACCAAAGGAACACAAACCGATGCTGGAACATCCGAAATAGAAAAAATTTACGCAGCAATTGAGAATAATCAACCCATTGAATGGGTCCGTATTCACAATCTCCCTGACCTTGCCTACTTCAACCACTCACAACATGTGCAGGTGGCGGGCCTGGCTTGTCAGACATGCCATGGAGAAATTCAGGAAATGGAGGTTGTTGAACAATTTTCGAATCTTACGATGGGATGGTGTATCGATTGCCACAGAACATCAGATGTAAAAACAAAAGGTAATGCATATTATGACAATTTGGTACAATTACATAACAACACCGGGTCGATGAAAGTCGAGGATATTGGTGGATTGGAATGTGCTAAATGTCATTATTAATTTTTAAAATACTGAATAGTATTTCTGCTATATCCATATGAACGAGACTAAAAAACGTTATTGGAAGGGGATTGAGGAATTTACCAATGACCCTGAATTTGTAAAAAATGCTGAGAAGGAATTTCCGGAATACCTTCCCATAGGTGACGAAGGTGGTAGTTCGAGAAGGGATTTTCTTAAAATGATGGGATTTGGAGTTGCAGCTGCATCACTTGCTGCCTGCGAAGCACCCATAAGGAAAGCAATACCCTATCTAAACAAACCGGATACAATCGACCCGGGAGTTTCTAATTATTATGCATCTACATACACCCAGGGAGGTGACTACTGTGGCATCGTTGTAAAAACAAGAGAAGGAAGGCCAATAAAGATAGAGGGTAACGATCTGTCATCTGTTACCATGGGAGGTACAAATGCCCAGGTACAATCATCTGTTCTTTCATTATATGATAAAGAACGCCTGACTGACCCAATGAAGGATGGGAATAAAGTTTCCTGGGATAAATTGGATGCAGAAGTTTCAAAAGGACTTTCTTCTATTGTAAGCTCCGGGGGTAATATAAGAATTGTAACAAATACAATACTTAGTCCAACAACCCTAAAAGTATTATCGGAATTCAAAGCGAAATACCCGGGTTCCGAAATTGTAACCTATGATTCTGTATCAGCATCAGGTATGTTGAAAGCCAATGATGAAAGCTTTGGCATGAGGGTTATTCCTTCCTATAATTTTATAAAAGCTCAAACAATAGTCAGCCTTAACGCTGATTTTCTGGGAACATGGATTTCTCCTATAGAGTTTGCAAAGCAATACAGCAAAAACAGGAAGATACACGCAGGTCATCGAAAGATGTCAAGGCATTTTCATTTCGAATCTAACCTGTCATTAACCGGGGCCAATGCCGATTACCGGATCGCAGTAAAACCCTCTCAGGAAGGGGATGTGGTTCTTGCATTGTATAATGAGTTAGCATCAAAAGCAGGCTTACCTGCTGTTTCAGGAGGAAATACAGAAATTAAATATATCAAAAAAGCCGCAAATGAATTGTGGGCAAACCGTGGCAAATCCCTGGTCGTATCAGGATCAAATGATGCTGCTGTACAATCCGTTGTGAATGGGATGAATGAGATGCTCGGGAACTATGGTTCCACAATTAATTTCAGGGGATACAGTAATTTCCGGCAGGGTGATGATACATCAATTGATTCTTTCATTGAGGAACTAAAGTCAGGGAGTATCGGAGGGGTTATATTTTATAACTGTAATCCTGTATATAATCATCGGAGAGGTACTGAAATTGCGGATGCAATCCAGAAAACCTCGCTGTCAGTTAGTACATCGGACCGGATGGATGAAAGCGCT
>CAZONK010000182.1:0-6905 GCA_964581095.1 uncultured Roseivirgaceae bacterium | reverse complement strand
AGTGATGGACTTTTAGAGCAGAAACCACAATTATATGAATGGATCATTATTCTTATATTATAACGTCAACCCTACATTCTATATTTTCATTTGACTTTACCATGAAATTAATCTTCCTGATTAAACCTTTTGGTTCCCACAAAGTCTAACACACGAAAACGGTTAAAAACTAAATAAAATTATTATGAAAAAGATGAATTTTAAATTGCTTGTAGTAGTAGGACTAGTTGGCTTGTTCTCTGCCTGTAACCAGGATGCAGAAGTAAATCCTGAATTTGATACCACATCATTATCACTGGATACTGAAATTGAAAGTGATTTCGATGACGTAGACAATTTTGTAACTGAAGGCATTGAAGGTGTAGTTTACAATGGTAATTCCGGTGCACGTATCGATGGCCATTGGCGAAGACGTTTACCTGAATGTGCAATAGTAACGCACGACTATGAAGGAAAAACGATTACCATTGACTTTGGTGAAGCTTGCGAAGGTAAAGGTGGTAAGGTCTTTAGTGGCATTATATTCACTACTTACACTGACAGGAAATTCATTCCGGGGTCCATTGTTACCACAACGTTTGAAAACTTTAAGGTCGATGGCAAATTGATTGAGGGAACAAGGGTATCAGAAAATATCTCCGAAAGCCTTGAAGACAACCCAACTTTCCATGTTACACTCACAGGTGGCAAGATTACATTGGAAGACGGTACGTTTGCTACGAAAGAAGCGGACAAAACCAAAGTCTGGGTACGCGCACTTAATCCTTTGAATGATGAATACCACATCCTTGATGGAAGTAAAACAAACGGTGTGAATTTTGATGGTCTTGATTTCAATACCCTCATAATTGAAACCCTCGTTTACAAAAACATTTGCAAACTGGATGGCATTCATGTACCTGTAGCCGGAGTGAAAGAGGTTACAATAGGAGACAGGTTCTATTCCATAGATTTTGGTGACGGTGAATGTGACAACCTGGCAACAGTAACGTCAAATGGTGAGACAAAAACCATTGAAATTCAAAGAAGAAGGCGAATGAATTGATAATTGGTTGTTATAAGTGAAATAGCCGGTCCTTATGGGGCTGGCTTTTTTATTGTTTATTTGCTAAATTTTACGTTATTTGGATGATTATTGTCCACTACTAATAAAACATCATTATGAGAACCGTTCTTGTACCGATAGATTTCTCCAGCTATTCAAATAACGCGCTTGATTTTGCTTATGAACTGGCAAAAAAAGCAGGTGATGCTAACATTCAAATCGTCCACATTATTGAATCAATGGATGTACAGGCCTATAACACAATGGGAATGGCAGATGTTAACTCCCAGGCAGATATGTACATGGGCCTTATGATGAAAGGGGTACATAAGCAAATGGATAAAATCGTAAATGACCCGAAGTACGCTGATGTTGAAATTATTCCGCATGTACACCAGGGACGTCCCTATGAAAGTATTTCAAAAGCTATCGCTGAACACGATGCTTTTTTGGTTGTCATGGGCACCCTTGGAAGTTCCGGATTAGATGAACTTTTTATTGGCTCCAATACTGAAAAAGTAGTACGATATGCCAAATGTCCAGTCCTTTCTATACCCAATGGAACTAAGTTTAGCGATATAAAAAATGTAGTTTATGCTACAAATCTTACACAAGAGGATGATATAGTTATTCAGCGACTCAAGGTCGGACTGGAATTGTTTGGTGCCCATTTACATATATTGTGGGTAAATACGCTTCACGTTTTAAAAACGGATGAAGATATGGGGGCCAGACTGAGGGAATTTGCTGAAAAGAATAACCTGACCGATTATAGTGTCCATGTTTCAAAGGGTATTTTCGCCGAAGCAGGGATCATGAACTATGCCGATGAAATTGGTGCGGATATGATTGCCATGACTACAGGAGGTAGAAAAGGTATCGCTTATTTGTTTAGCGGATCGCTGGCAGAAGACGTTGTTAATCACAGCTGTTTACCTGTGTGGACCTATAGTGTCGGAAATAAAAACTGACTGGTTAGGTAAAAAACATTATAAATGTCTGGATGCACCATAAAAATGGAAGTCAGGCATTTTATAATCATTATTTTCATTGCAGCAAGTTCCAGTGCTTATAGTCAAAGCAATCCCGGGACATGGTACATATATAACGGTTCGTTTTTTACAAATCCTTCAACAGAGCTTTTTTTTGAAACGCAATTTCGGTTTCGCAGCCTTGCAAGCAATAAAGAAGAGGTATTTTTTCGTCCCATCTATGTGCATCACTTCAGCAAGATTTGGAATGCCGGGCTTGGTTACAGTTATGGTATTAATTTTAATGATGCACAGTCAACCAATAACGAAAAATCATCGCACGAACATCGGATCATACTGCAGGCAACACTCAATACTCCAATCCAACGGACCAACCTCCAGCACCGGTTTCGACTGGAACAACGATGGATTACTACAACAAATCCGGAAGTAACCTCCACGAAACAACGATTGAGGTACCGAATTCAAGCCACAATTCCTATCGGTAGTACAATGATTGAAAAAGGTGTATTCTTCCTGAATTTTTATAATGAATTATTTATTGGAATTGAGGATGAGGTATTATTTGATCAAAACAGATTATACGGTGCTGCAGGATACCAGTTTACAGCTTCTACAAATATGCAAGTTGGGTACCTGTTTCAGTCCCGAAGAAACGAAAACTTACACCGGTTACAATTTTTCGTAACCCAAAAACTGTTTTTCTTCAAATAATTGTAGATGTAAAGAATATTTTCAGTATTCAATCGTCTTACTAACTACAAGGATTTAATAGAGTACTATGATAACATATATACTTAGCGCAGCGGTTATTATACCACTTCTGATAGGTTGGCATATAAATCGTCAGATGCCTCCAGTGAAATAAAAATTATTGAGGAGACACAACTGCCACAGGTTTCCTTGGCATTTTATCATTTCGCATTGCCGCATGATATACAAAGGAGGCAACAATTACTGACATCTGTTTTAAATCTCCTTCCTCCAGGCGTTCGTATGTATCCATGTTTGTATGATGGGTTATAGTGCTGTAAGCAATCGGATCCTGAATAAACTGGAATCCTGGTAATCCAACCCCATCGAAAGCAAGATGGTCCGTGCCTCCTGTATTTCTGATAGTAATAGTAGTATTATCAATCATGTCTTGAAAAGGTTTGAACCATGATTCAAAAATTGGCCGCGCAGCTTCATTGCCCTGCAGATAAATACCCCTGATTTTTCCTGTTCCATTATCAATATTGAAGTATGAGGAAAAATTTGAATGCTCGGGTTTCAATTTCATTTCATCAGCGCTACCAAAGTGGTTTTTTACATAATTTCTTGACCCATGTATTCCCTGCTCTTCACCTGTCCATAAAGCAATCCGTATCGTACGTTTTGGGTGAATATTTAGTGTTTTCAATATCCTTACGGCTTCCATCATAACGGCACAACCTGAGGCATTGTCAGTAGCTCCTGTTCCGGCATGCCAGGAATCAAGATGGCCACCCAGCATAACCACTTCATTTTTTAAATTTTTATCAGTACCCGGAATTTCCGCTATCACATTATAACCATCAAGATCATTTTCCAGGAAGGTTGTTTTGACATCCATTTCAATTTCAACCTTGATTCCTTTTTCAATCAACCTCGCCATCCTGGCCGCGTGTTCGGGGGACATTTCAATCTCTGGAAGCACATCCGGGGCATCACTTGCATAAGACTCTCCATTGCTCGTAAAAAACATTCCCTCTTTGCCACGTCTTCCTGTAATGACAGCAACGGCGCCTTCATCTTTCACAAACTTTGCTAATTTCTGACTTAGTGCCCTGCGGGCTCGAAACTCAGCGATACGTTCAGGAGTATATCTTGAACTAGATGACAACTGCTGCTTGCCACGCTCCTCCAATTCCTCCTCAGTAAACCTCCTGGCATCTGCTTCCCAGGAATTATCGACATTGGTAATGGTAGTTCGAAGTACAATTTTACCCTGAAGTAACCCTTTATAGGCTTCCAGATCTTCCTCACTGGATGCATTCATCATAACCACCTGGGCCTTAATTTCACCTGTTGTGCCCGGGGTCCAGGCTTTTGCCATTCCAATTAGCGGTTGATAATATGGCTTCGTCATTGCAACATACACCCTGTTTGCTTCCCATCCTTTGCCAAACTCGCCCCATTTCTCAAGGTTGGCATTTTCAAGACCCCACGAGGTCAATTCGTCACGAGCCCATTCACTGGCATTTTTTAATCCCGTTGATCCGGTAAGTCTTGGCCCCGAAACATCAGTCAAATGAAAGGCTATATCCATAACATTTGAATTCTGGAGGCCTTCCTTTTTAATTTTGTAAATCATATCCAGATCCACCGGTTCCTGACCATTGACATAACCGCTGAAAAGGATGAGTACTGTAAGAAGTGGAATGTAAGATTTTTTCATTGTACCAGGTTTAGGTTTCAATTAATCATTAAATGTATTTAATTTTTATAAAATGGTAACCCCTATCTATACATTTGGAGGAAAATTCAGTATGAATGGTAGAATCCGGACACAAAGCAGGATTTGTTAGTATTATAGGCAAGCCCAATGTGGGTAAATCCACCCTGATGAATAAGCTTGTTGGTGAGAGACTTTCTATTATTACATCAAAAGCACAGACTACCCGGCACCGGATCATGGGGATTCTTTCATCCGATAATTTCCAGATTATTTATTCGGATACTCCGGGTATGTTGAAACCAGCCTACCAGCTTCAAAGCAGTATGATGAACTTCGTAAACTCTGCTTTAGAGGATGCAGATATCATCTTACTTGTAACTGATTTTTTTGATAACTATGAAGAAAAACTCCTTGAGAAACTGAAGAGACTATCCATGCCCATCATCCTTGTTCTCAATAAAGTCGATTTGGACAAAGGAGGACAAACCCTTCGGAAAATTGAAGAATGGAAATCAAAATTGGATTTTGCTGAAATCATTCCAACATCAGCTATTAAAGGTAAAGGCATAGAAAAAGTATTTGAAACTATACTTGAACTACTCCCAATTCACCCGGCATTTTTTCCGAAAGATACACTTACGGACAAACCGGAAAAATTCTTTGCCTCGGAAATTATCCGGGAAAAAATATTTATGCACTACAAACAGGAGGTCCCGTATAGTACAGAGGTTGAGATTGAAACATTCGAAGAATCAGAAGAAATCATACATATCCGGGCTTTGATATATGTGGAACGTAAAAGTCAGAAGGGAATCATTATCGGGAAAAAAGGTGAGGCACTTAAGCGGATCGGAACAGAAGCACGTATTGACATGGAAACCTTCTTTGGTAAAAAGGTATTTCTTGAAACCTATGTGAAAGTGGCTGATGACTGGAGGAAAAAGGAAAGGATGCTTAAAGAGTTTGGTTATAAGAACAAATGAATAAATGGGATACAAACAGGATTTAGAAGATCTGAGGTATAACCTATATCGATTCAGAAGCTGCTTCCACGCAGAGTGGGGATGCGATTACCGAAACATACCTTAATCAAATCCACCAGATCATTGATATTGCCCTTCGTTACAAGGCTATTGATCCAAAAGATGATCTGCTGAGCTATTTTAAGTCCATTTCTGAAAATGATTGGGTTGAAATAGAAAATAATCCTTCGGAGGATTTATCAGAATTACTGTAATAGAAGAATAGAAGTAATGGCTTTTCAACTCTTTTTACTAATTTTATTCTGGTTGTACGTCTAATTCCAACAGATTGATTACCTATATAGTTTTGCATTAGAGTAAAATAACATATGCCGAAGAGGATTGCCAATATTATCCTATTCAATATTTTGTCTTTGCCATTCATAGGGCTTATACTTCTAAATCAGATAACTATTAATGGCGTCTATGTTGACCAAAATGGAATTGTAATTGAAAACGCAACAGTAGAATACGTAAGAGATGGAGAAGTACTGGCAACAGACGTCACAGACAAAACCGGAGAATTCACACTTAACAATATCATAGTCGGATTAGAAGATGAAGTTAATCCTGACTCTGGATTAGGACAAAACTATCCAAACCCATTCACAGGCAACTCAAGAATACCTGTATCAATAAATAGCGCAGCAACCTTTGAGATATACGCACAAGACGGAAGGTTCATAGATAAAATAGAAATTCAAAACCCGGGAGAATATGAAATTACCTGGGGTGGAAAAGGAGCTGTACGGGGACTTTACTTCTACATCCTAAGAACCAAAGATGGAATAAAAAGCGGAAATATGATGAAATTGGATGGATCGGGAAGCACAGGGCTATGGATAAAAGCTATTTCCAATCAAGCAAATTCACAATCAAATAGTTCAGGAAGAACAACAGGAATGATAAATGGAAGAACATCAGGAGCAACAGATATTATTAGATTCACAAAAAACAATACAAGCTTACTAGAAATAGACTATGACCCAACAAACATGGACAAGGATATTGGAAATGTTGAAGGAAATGTAGGACCAGAAATACTAGGACAAATACCAACACAGAACATAACAGAAGGAGAAACAGCAGAAGTAAATCTTAACGCATTTGTGTATAACGACGACACACCAATATACCAATCATCAAATCCGGATTTTACCATTGTTCAAGATTCATTACTACAATATACTGGAACTACAGTAGGAAACTTCTCAACAACAATAACAACAATAGACTCAACAGATAATACAATGCAGAAAACATTGGATGTGAATGTGAATGTAAGTGCAGAACCAAATAATCCGCCAACATTCGACGGACCTGCAATTGCTGATGACAACTTTAATGAAGATGATACTTATCAGATTGATGCTAAAGTATTATTCTCAGATGTAGAAGAATTGCCACCAGATTTAACTTACACATTA
>CAZONK010000181.1:0-6973 GCA_964581095.1 uncultured Roseivirgaceae bacterium | reverse complement strand
CATGCCGCACCGGGACCTCCATGAGTAAAAACATCGTATTGTTCTGTTGAAAAATTAGGGCTTTCATACATTATCTGGGCAATCCGACCTACCCCGGCTCCAAGTGCAACCCCGGCAGTTCCATGCGAAACTTGCTTTATTGAAGTAAGCTTTCCATCCTTCTTAGCTCCAATTCGCATAAATTGTATTGAATTAGGCCTGTTTCCAGACGCTATTTGCTCTTCTTTTCGATCAAGCATTAACGATACCGGCCTTCCTGATTTTTTTGATAAATGGCCTGCCATAACACCAAAATTCCCAAGACTGTGTTTGGCACCAAATCCACCTCCCATAAATTCAGTAATTACCCTAACTTTGCTTTTAGGTAGATCGAATGCAGCAGCAAATTCATTACGAACACTTTGTGTAGATTGTGTTGAGGCATAAATAACAACATCATTCGGGCGCCAGTCAACAACCACACCATGTGTCTCCAGGGAGCAATGCGTATGAACTTGTGTTCGGTATGTTCCCTCAACCACTACTTCTGATTCTGAGAATCCTTTTTCTACGTCTCCCCTGGGGCCACCATAAAAACTTGCTGTTGATGGACCCCTCACATTACCAACTGTTTTTAAACCACTGGCACTTCCGCCACCTCCACCAGTTTCTTCCTGATCTACATTTGCTTCATAAACTATCGGTGCACCAGGCTTTTGCGCATCTTCGAGGTCCACCACAAATGGTTTTATATCATATTCGATTTTAACTAATTCAAGCGCTTCGTTTGCAATATTGGAACTTGTTGCCGCCACTCCCAGGATTGGTTGTCCTGCAAATTTCAATTCAGGGTATTCCCCCCGGTTGCTGGCACCCTGTGGATTTGCTAGTCCGGATACATGTTTAAAAACATGTACAGCATATACTCCGGCATGCCTTTCTGCTGCAGTAACATCTATGGATTTAATAATGGCATGGGGATAGGGTGACCGTAACATTCTTCCATACAATAAGCCTGACAACTGAATATCAGAAGTGAATTTTGCTTTACCTGTAACCTTAGCATATGCATCGATCCTCCTTATCCGCTTTCCAACGACTTTTAGTTTTTCGTTTATTGGCCATGCAGCCGGTTCATTTGCAGGAACTTCCCTTTCTATTTCGCTTAGATTATGTCCTGGTATTCCGTGAGGTAATATAATTTTTTTTGTAGCCATAATAATTTACATTTTGCTGGCAGCATCCAGCGTAGCTTTAAATACATGAGGGTGTGTTCCGCAGCGACAAAGATTTCCACGTACTGCATGTTTCACATCGTCCAAAGATGGATTTGAATTGTTCTTGAGCAAATGTGCAGTGCTCATTACCATTCCGGGTGTGCAGAAGCCGCACTGGGAAGCATCGTGTTCGATAAACGCTTCTTGTATTGGGTGTAGTTTACCATTTTTAGCAATTCCTTCAATAGTGGTCACCTCCTTGTCACCAATATCAAACGCCATTGTAGTACAAGAGTTTACAGGTAATCCATCAACCCACACCGTGCATGCCGAACATGAACCACGGTCACAAACAACCTTGGTGCCCGTTAGTTGAAGATGATTACGCAAAAGCTCAGCCAGCGTGGTCCGTGGTTCCGCTTTTACCCTTTTCACCTTTCCGTTAACTTTTATACTCATCAATACCGCATCAGGCCCCAGCGTGGCATCCTCTTCGAATGAATTTTCAACACCTAACCCAAGAACCCCGGTAGATGCTACCATGGTTCCCGCTGTTGTAAGTCCGGCGCCTTTCAAAAACCCCCGTCGGCTTAACCCTTTTTTTGTAAATTCAGGTTGGTTCTCCCTGTTTTTTTTATTGTCATTGGAATTATTCATATTCCTGCTTTTATATATTGATTGGAAATCACTCCAAGATAGTAAAATATGGCAACATCAAAAAACCACTTATGGAATATAATTGCATTATTTTCATAGTATATTTTTCCCGGTAGTTTTTTATTCTTTTCAATTAAACCAAATGTATATTTTCTTTGAAATCTCTAATATCTGACTTCATTTAGTTAATAGGTATCTATCTTTAATCAAATGTCAGGATGTAGCAAGTACTTCTATACTTTCGGGCTAAAAGATTGCAAGATCCAAGTTGTTCAGAAAGTCGATCAGAGAATTTTTCCGCAAAGGTTCATAATGGATAACACGGTATCGGGGTTGATATTGAATTTGAAATAGCAATTCTCAATTTTAACAAAATGATGAGATGATACAATTAAAAAACATTATTGCACTTCACTTCGTACTATTTACTTCTTTCAATGTACATGCTCAAAAAGATTGTGAAGTTAAAATATTAGGAATTGAAAAAACGTATGAGGGTGATTGTAAAAAGGGACTTGCTCACGGTGAAGGTAAAGCCACAGGTGATGATACCTACAAGGGGGCCTTCAAGAAAGGGCTACCAAATGGCTATGGTGAGTATGTCTGGGCCAACGGAAACACCTATAAAGGCGAGTGGAAAAGAGGAAGGAAGGAAGGAAAAGGTGAATTAATATTAATAAGAGAAGGCAGGGACAGCGTTGTTGTAGGATTCTGGTCAAATGATAATTATATAGGAGAGTATGAATACTCACATGAATTACTTTCTAAAACTCCAGATATTGTCAGCATTAATTTTTCGAATAAGGGAGAAGAGAAAGATGAACTCCAACTAATAATCACCAGTGGCCAGAGTCCAGCAAGTGTAATCGGACTTTCTGTTACCGGACAATATGGCCCCGGCACCCGGGTAAATCGGGCTTTTGTTTACCGCGATATAGTTTACCCATGGCAAGGAAGCATTAGATTTAGTTACGAAGATAAAGGAATAAAACCTCAAGAGATTGTACTCAAAATCAATTCTCCTGGTATTTGGGAGATACGCATTGACCTTAGATTTACCCGATAACAATCCCTGAATACATACCTGGTTCTTTGCATTTTGTTTTATTTTTTATGGTTTTAATGTCCGATGGTGTAACTATGGATTATTAAGCTCGTCAATTTAGCAGAGTTTTATACGCGTGTAAAGCAGGCAAACCAGGGATTCCTGCTATTTCGAATTCTCATGGGCCTGATTACAGGCATTTCGGTATTGGTAGGTGGCATTGGAATTATGAATGTGTTGCTTTTCTCAGTTTCAGAGCGAACTTCAGAAATTGGAATCAGAAAAGCCGTTGGTGCCAAATGAAGAGACCTGGTTTTACAGTTTCTTTCTGAATCAATTACCATATCCGTATTTGGTAGTCTTTTAAGAATTATTTTGGGAGTAATCCCAACAATTATTGTGGTTCCACTTATCATGCACTTCACAGAGATACCATTTCAGGTAGCATTTACATTCAATACATTATTGATAATTACCGCTGTTACATTCTAATAGCGATAGGTTTTGGCACTTGTCCCGCCATTAGTGCTTCAAGGCCTGACCCGGTAGAAGCAATACGAAGAGAATAAAATGAAGGGCTCACTTATAGCGTTTATTAGCAATAATTAGCTTTTTTTGGAATAATCTTACAAATACTAAAACAATTATTTTATAATCACGTTTCCTTGTTTGTAAAGTCTCAGAAACAATAAAATATCCAGGTGAAAATAACACGCTTCGCATTTGTAATCATATTGACAATAAGCGTATTACAAGCTAATTCACAAAATTCTGTAACTCTAAGCGGGTTTATCAAAGAAGCTGCAAATGGCGAGACGATGATAAGCGCTACTGTTTATATAGTTGACCTGGAAACCGGGGTAGTTTCAAATACATATGGATTTTACTCAATTACGCTTCCCAGGGGAAAATATACAGTGCAATATCGTTACATTGGATTCACTACTATTTCTAGAAAAATTGACCTAACAGATGATCAGCGAGTTGATATTGAACTTGTAGAAGAGACAAGGGTGATCGAAGAAGTTGTAGTAAAGGCAGACCGCATAGATCAAAATGTTTCAAGTATTGAGATGAGTATCAATCGATTGGATATGAAAGAGATCCAGCGGATGCCGGCTTTTCTGGGTGAAGTAGATGTAATTAAGAGTATTCAATTGCTTCCTGGTGTAAGTACAGTGGGTGAAGGGGCATCTGGATTTAATGTTCGTGGTGGTAGTGTGGGTCAGAACCTTGTATTACTGGATGATGCCCCCGTGTATAATGCCTCACATTTACTTGGTTTTTTCTCCGTTTTCAACCCCGATGCAGTAAAAGATATAAAACTTTATAAAGGTGGGATACCCGCGCAATTCGGAGGGAGGCTATCTTCTATTCTTGATATTCAAATGAAAGAAGGCAATAGCAAAACCCTGGGTGTTGAGGGCGGCATTGGAACAATATTTAGCCGGTTACTTGTGGAGGCACCAATCATCAAAGACAAGGCATCCTTTATCATTGCGGGTAGAAGGTCGTATGCCGATGTATTTGCAAAACTATTCACAGACGTATTGGATGATGGTGCTGCTTTGAATTACTGGGATCTTACGTTGAAAGCAAATTATAATATAAACCCTAATAACCGTCTTTATCTCTCAGGATATTTGGGCAAAGACGTATTTAAATTTGACAAAAACCAAGGGTTTACATGGGGTAACCGGACTAACACACTCCGCTGGAATCATTTATTTTCAGATCGTTTATTTTTCAATCTGACATCATTCTATAGTGATTACAAATACAACCTGGCTTTTGGTGAAAATGATCTTGATAAATTTGAGTGGGATTCCCGAATAAGGACAACTGCCCTTAAACCTCAGTTTACCTATTTTATTGATACCCAAAATGAATTGTCATTTGGGGGAGAGTTTCTTTACTATCGTTTTGACCCTGCGAATGCAATTGGAGTAAGCAATGGGGTAGTAACAAATATCAGTTTAGATCCCAAACATGCCTATGAAATAGCAGCATACGTTAGTAACAAACAATCAATAGGAAATTCGTTGGAACTTGAGTACGGCCTGAGATTTTCTACCTTTCTATACACGGGACCTGGAAATGTGTATGAATATGAAGAAACAACTCCAGGTGACAGGAAAATGCTGACATCCATTGAATATGTAAGTGATAGAAGTGTAATCGCTGAATACTACAATGCTGCACCACGAATTTCATTAAAATATCAACTGAATGATTTCAGCTCGATAAAGGCGAGCTATAATATAATGAATCAATATATCCACCTGATCTCAAATACAACTGCATCGAACCCTCTTGATGTATGGACACCAAGTACAAATAACCTTCTTCCCGAGCAGGGCGAACAATATGTAGCCGGTTATTTCAGAAATTTCAGAAATAATGACTTCGAAAGCTCTGTTGAATTTTATTATAAAGACACCAAAAATCAAGTTGAATACATTGATGGTTCGGAAATATTGATAAATGAGTTCATTGAAGCCGACTTGTTGAGCGGTATTGGAAGAGCGTATGGCATGGAGCTGTCAGTTAAGAAAAACACAGGCCGGCTTAGAGGATGGGCAAGTTATACACTAAGCAGATCCGAACTCAGAGTTATTGGAATCAATAGAGGTAACTGGTACCCAGCACGATTTGATCAGTTACACAATTTTAGTTTAACAGGAAGTTATGAATTCTCGAAAAGAATAAGTCTTTCAACCAATTTTACTTTCATTAGTGGTACACCCACGACATTTCCTACTTCAAGGTTCGAGCTACAAGGTTATGTTGTACCCTATAACACTAACGAAAGCAGGAACAACATAAGGATTGAGGATTATCACAGGCTGGATTTTTCAATAACTATAAATGGGAAAGAATACAAGAAAAATGGAAACAGGAGAAAAAATACGGATTACCTGGTCATTGGAGTATATAACGTTTATGGCCGTAAAAACCCATTTTCTGTTTATTTTTCACAGGAAAGTGAAAGGCCTGCCCCCGATCAACCTATTCCTACAAAGGGTACGAAAGTGGCAATTATCGGGAGTATTATTCCTGCGATTTCCTACAATTTTAAATTTTAGTTTAATGACAGGAAAAATAAATATATATGTACTTCTTCTAATATTGTCAATGGCGTTTTCAAGCTGCGAAGAAGACTTCTTCCCTTCTCTCGAACCTGCGGAACCACGGGTTGTAGTAGATGCATGGATTAATAACCTGCCAGGTAAACAAACCATTCGAATAACCGAAACACTTCCTTACTATGACAATGTGTTTGCACCGGGAATAGAAAATGCTAATGTTTACCTGGTAGATAATGAAGGCGTAAGATTTGATTTTATTGAATCATCTCCGGGCGATTACGAATGGAAGCCTACTACTACACAGTCTGTATTAGGAATAATTGGAAATACGTACGAACTAACTGTTGAAATTGATGATTTTAAAATATTAGCAATTTCTACATTAAACCGTGTCCCGGAAATTGATAGTGTTACATTCCGGTTCGAGCAGGGTAACAGCTTTTTCCCCGAAAGTTATTTCGCATCGTTTCATGGCCAGGATATTGAAGGACCTGGTGATACCTATTGGATCAAAGCATATAAAAACGGTCAATATCTCTCAAAGCCCAACGAAATAAATATTGCATTTGATGGTGGGATCGGATTTGGTAACAGCGCTGATGGTATTCCGTTTATACAACCAATCCGCGATGGAATCAATCCATTTGATGTAGATGAAAATGACAACTTTATCCCACCCTATTTGCCAGGCGATTCAGTATTAGTTGAATTGCGATCTATATCGAATGAGGCCTACACATTGCTGGCAGAGCTCAGAATACAAACAGACAGACCAGGTGGATTTGCCGAATTATTTGCAACCCCTCTCGCAAACATACCCACTAACCTTGTTCGATCGGATGATATAACTGTATTAGGTTTTTTCTGCATGTCTGCCATTTCAATAAAAGGTGAATTCTTAGATCCGGATAATTTGCCCCAATAACAATTGTAATATGGAATTGGAAAAGGAAATATTGAGAGCTGATTTCAAAGACCATGCTATT
>CAZONK010000180.1:0-6977 GCA_964581095.1 uncultured Roseivirgaceae bacterium | reverse complement strand
TTTATCAATAAAATCCTCCTTTGCCCGATATAGTTGAATCATAGACTTTCCCTGATTTTTGTCACATTCCTGGTATTTCTCAAATTCTTATTTGGAATCATTCTAAATATAAAATACATTGCGCACTATTTATAATCATTCTAAATAAGCAATGCGTTTTTCTCTTCTTTTTTGTCTATTCATAGTATTTGTCTCAAGTGCCCGGTCACAAAATATAATTAAAATATCAGGCACGGTTACAAATGGAAAAGACGATTCGGGAATTCCCGGGGTTCACATTTATCTTGATGGGACAAAGTTTGGAACGACCACCAACAGGCTGGGTTGGTTCGAAATACGAAATGTGACCGCAGGAAAATATTCCCTGAAAGCCCAGAGTGTTGGTTTCGAAACTTTTTCGTTGGATATTACCCTCGAAGGAACAAATGTGGGACTTACAATAAAGCTCCAGGAGAGTTTTCAGCTATTGAAAGCGCTCACGATCGAAAGCATCTCAATTACCGGCGGACCTGATGGAGTTGACAAAATACCCGGATCGGCGCAATTCATTTCACCACGAGAAATTGAACGGTTCAACTCAAATGACATTCTCCAGATACTTCGCAACGTGCCGGGTGTTAATATCCAGGAAGAAGATGGGTTTGGCCTACGACCCAATATTGGATTACGTGGTACCGGGTCAGAGCGAAGTTCGAAGATCACAGTTATGGAAGATGGAATACTTATAGCGCCGGCTCCATACATAGCCCCCGCAGCTTATTATTTCCCAACTGCCGGAAGAATGGAGGGAATTGAAATCAGGAAAGGATCATCACAGATCAAGTATGGACCCTATACAACCGGTGGGGCAATAAACCTTATTTCCACATCAATCCCGAATGATTTCATGGGTCGGGTTAATCTATTTGGTGGAAGCTTTGGAAAACGAACCATCCATGCTTTTGTTGGCGATGCATCTGAAAAATTCGGATTTGTAGCTGAAACGTACCAATCTGCGGCAGATGGTTTTAAAGAGTTGGACAACAATGGAAACACAGGATTTAAAACTGAAGATTACCTGCTAAAGTTTAGGGTAAATACCAGTAAAGATGCAGCGGTTTACCAGGCACTCACATTAAATGCCGGCAAATACATTGAACAATCGAATGAAACGTACCTTGGCCTGACCGATCAGGATTTTGCACTGACCCCTCTGCGACGGTACGCGGGTTCTCAAAAAGACCAGATGAATGCCAGCCATGGACAGGTATCGCTAAATCATATTATTAAACCAACTGATAATTTTTCATTAATTACCACATTGTATCATTCTGACTTTTCACGAAATTGGTACAAACTGGACAAAATTCGGGCTTCAGACACAAGCAAATTTATTGGGATAAATGATGTGCTATCTGATCCTGAAAAGTACCAAAATGAAATGGATATCTTAAAAGGAGGAGTCAGCCCGGAAGAATCACTTAGGTTGAAAGCAAATAACCGTACCTACTATGCAAGGGGTGTGCAAACGCAGGCAAACTGGTCACCTATACCCGGAGGTGTGCATCGTGTTGAATTTGGATTTCGTCTACACACCGATCAGATAGATCGCTTTCAGTGGGTAGATTACTACAAAATGGGGGAAGGAACGATGATGTTGACGCGCAAAGGTATCCCGGGTACAGAAAGCAACCGGATAGAAACAGCCAATGCTATCGCCTCCTACATTCAATACCAGGTGGAGCTGGGGAACTGGAAACTGTTTCCGGGTTTGCGTTACGAAAATATTCAAATGAAAAGAAATGATTATGGAATACAAGATCCCAACAGGACCGGTTCAAACATTAAGTTCAGGCAGAACAATGTGGATGTCTGGATTCCCGGAATAGGTACAGAATATAGAATAAACAATTCCTGGAACATGTTTGCCGGCGTTCACCGCGGGTTTTCACCTCCCGGAACAAGGGAAGGTACAAATCCCGAAATAAGTATAAATTATGAGGCAGGTGGTAGATTTACGAATCAAAACTCGGGTTTCACAATGGCCCTGTTTTATAATAACTATGAAAACCTACTCGGGTCTGACCTGGAGGCATCAGGAGGAACCGGGTCCGGTGAATTGTTTAACGGAGGGGCTGCCCGGTCCCTTGGAATGGAAATAAGTTACAATTATACATATCAAGCCTATCCCCAGTCCAGTACAGCTTTTCCTTTTTCTGTTGCCTATACTTATACGGATGCCATCTTTTTGCACGATTTTAACAGCAATTATGAAGCATGGGGTACCGTACAATATGGAGACAAACTACCGTACATTGCAGCGCATCAGTTGGTGATCAATGCAGGAGTAGAACATCCAAAATATTCCCTGAATTTGAGTTCGAAATATGCAAGTCCCATGCGCACAATAGCCGGGCAAGGGGAAATGATTCAAACCGAAAGTACAGATCAAGCATTCATCATGGATATTTCAGGGCAATATAATCTTTCATGGCACCTGGGTGTTTTTGGAAGTATTCGAAATATTTCAAACAATACCTATATCGTGGCACGAAGGCCTGCCGGAGTACGCCCGGCAATGCCAAGGAGTTTTACAATAGGGATAAAGGCCAATTTTTAGCTAATTATCAGGAAACTATCTGTTTCAACCCTTTATAGAAATGTTCTTTTATTAGGGGAAATTAATGTATAGATTTAGCCAAAATCAAGCCTAACTAAATATTATATTGATGAAACGAATCACACTTCTTGCCCTGACAATCTTTTTCCTACAGCCTGTTTTTAGCCAGAAATCTGAGAAAAAGCAACCCACTACTATATCCTCAAAAACAACAAATTGGGAAAAATTCGATGGTTATATTCCATTTTATTATGACGCCAAAGAAGATAAGATCTACCTTGAAATAAGCAATTTTGGCGAGGAGTTGCTTTATATCAACAGCCTGCCGGCAGGATTAGGATCAAATGATATTGGTCTTGACAGGGGCCAGTTGGGTAGAACGAAAATTGTAAAATTCGAAAAGTCAGGCTCCAAGGTTTTACTCATACAACCTAACTACATGTACAGGGCAATCAGCAGCAATCCCGATGAAGTAGCTGCAGTAAAAGACGCTTTCGCACAATCCACAATTTGGGGGTTTAAAGTTATCGTTGAAGAAAAGGGTAAGGTGCTGGTAGATGGCAGTTCATTTTTTCTGCGCGATGCCCATGGCGTAGCCTCACGATTAAGGCGTATGAAACAAGGCAATTTCTCACTCAACCCTTCCCTGTCAGTATTTTATTTACCAAGAACCAAAAACTTTCCGGAAAACTCTGAGATAGAAGCGTCGATCACTTTTAAAGGGTCAGTGACAGGAAATTTTTTACGAAGTGTTTCGCCGAGTTCAGAGGCTATCACTGTTAGAATGCATCATTCATTCGTAAAACTACCCGATAGCAATTATGAAACACGGGAGTTTGACCCAAGGGCAAGTTATGGTGGTGGCAGTTACATGGATTTTGCTACACCTATATCTGAAAACATAACCAAAAGGTATATTTCACGACATCGATTGATTAAAAAAGATCCTGCGGCTGAAGTTTCAGAAGCCGTGGAACCCATAATATACTATCTTGACAGGGGAACACCCGAGCCCATCAGGTCGGCCCTGATGGATGGCGCCCGCTGGTGGAACCAGGCATTTGAAGCAGCCGGTTATAAGGATGCTTTCCAGGTAAAATTGTTACCGGCCGATGCAGATCCCATGGATACCCGTTACAACGTGATAAATTGGGTACATCGTTCCACGCGGGGATGGTCCTATGGTGCAAGTGTTCGGGATCCACGGACCGGCGAAATCATAAAAGGGCATGTTTCCCTGGGTTCACTTCGGGTTCGTCAGGATTTCCTTATAGCAGTTGGCCTTCTTTCTCCCTATGAAGATGGCACCACCGTTCCTCCCGAAATGCAGGAAATGGCTTTGGCCCGACTTCGCCAATTGGCGGCACATGAAGTAGGCCATACACTGGGTCTTGCTCACAACTATACCTCAAGTATAAATAACAGGGCTTCTGTGATGGATTACCCTCACCCCCTTGCAAAACTGGTAAATGGAAAAATTGACCTCAGTGATGCATACGACACTAAAATTGGCGAATGGGATAAGGTATCGATTACCTATGGTTACAAGGGTTTTCCCGAGGGAACAGACGAACACACTGCTTTACAAACAATTCTTGATGATGCATATAATGCTAAGGGCCTCACCTTTTTATCAGACCAGGATGCACGGCCACAGGGAAGTGCACACCCTAATGCCCATTTATGGGATAACGGAGCTGACGCTGCGACGGAACTCAACCGAATGATGGAAATAAGAAAAGTAGCGATCAACCAATTAGGGGAAAAAAGTATCAGAAATGGTGAACCTATGGCCACCCTGGAAGAAGTGCTCGTGCCGATGTATTTTTTCCATCGGTACCAGGCTGAAGCAACCACCAAAGTTATTGGGGGATTGGAATATACATATGCCTTACGTGGAGATGGGCAGGTGCCTACAAAATTCGTTGATCCAGACGTACAACAACGGGCTATGGATGCCTTGATGGCAACTTTGTCTCCCGAAGCGCTTACATTACCAGAATCACTGATAAAACAAATACCTCCCCGGCCGCTGGGATACAGAAGAAGCCGTGAAACAATTCAGCTGCGAACCGGCTTGACATTCGATCCCGTGGGTGCTGCTGTAACTTCAGCTAATATGACGGTAGGTATATTGCTAAACCCTGCACGAGCAACAAGGCTTGTTGAGTACCATGCCCGTGACAATAAACAACCGGGACTTTCAAAAATTCTTGAACAGCTAATCGCATCTACCTGGAAATCTGGAAAAACAACTGGGTTAAAGGGTGAAGTTGGACGTGCTGTGGATATGATTGTTTTACGAAATTTGATGCAACTTGCTGTGAATACGCAAGCTTCGGACCAGGCAAGGGCGCTTGCTTTATACAAAATTGAGGCCCTCGATCGATGGATGGAAATACAATCAGGAAAAGAAAAGGATGAAAGCCAGAAGGCACACATCTTCTTTGGACGCAATGAAATCACTCGTTTTAAGGATGATCCCGAAGAATTCGTTAAATTTAATAGCCTTACACCTCCTGCGGGTTCGCCCATTGGATCGGAAGACTATTACTGTGGAGAAAACTAATTTATGAAGATTATATTTGTACTGTTAAATCTCTTAGGGGCAATAAACCTTGCAGCTCAACCGGTTTCAGTTGTTGTCATCGATAATGATTTACAGGTCAAATTCAGTGCACAATTGCAGCTCCGATACCTCCCTGTAGATGAATTTAAAGTTCTAGAATGGCAGCCCGGATATGCATACTACCAGGATGGCAGCTCACGATCGTATGAAGGGGTCCGGTTGAACCTCCGCGGGCATAAAGCGGAAATTAACTTAAATAAGCAAATTCTTGAACTACTACCTGGAGTGGTTACCGGATTCAGTATGGGCGATGAATCCTCCTTGTCCCATATTTTTGTAAATGTTCCACTGGAAGATCCCCGATTTATGGAATTGCTGGCACCCGGGAAAGCAGATTTGCTTGTTCTCCGAAAAGAGGATAAAAAAAATGATGAACCTGAAAAAGGGATTGTTACAACACTCACATTCGATGGAAAAGAAGAAATAATTAACTACGAGGAAATTTTTTATGTTTGGAACAACGGGAGGATTCAAAAGTATAAACCGAGTAAAAAATTTATCCTCAGAGTTATGTCCAACCAATCGGAAGTAATTCAAAAATATTTAAAGAAAAATAGAACACAATTGAAAGAACCCGATCAAATTATTGCATTGTTTGAATATTATAATTCGCTCTAATCTCAAGTTCAAATAAATATTGAGGTTACAAGGTTTAGGATGGTTACTGGTAATTTGTTAAATTTAATAATGAAAATTCCGGTCGGCTCACTTGTAAGGATACGAAGTAAAACATCTGGGCGAACCTTGATTTATGCGATTCATCTTGTTATTATTTTTGTTTTCCAAAACCGCAGGATTATTTTCCCAGCCAAGCTCTATTACTGTTATTAATGGTGATTTGGAGGTTATCCATAATTCTCAACTTTCACTGATTTACCTCCCAATCGAAAAATTTAAGTCCCTTGAATGGCAACCCGGGATTGCTTATTACCAGGATGGTAGTTCACGAGCTTATGAAGGTCTCAGGTTGAACCTCCGGGAGGATAAAGCAGAGGTAAATGCAAATAACCAAATTCTGGAAATTTTACCGGGGTTAGTTACCGGTTTCAGTATGGGAAATGGAACATCTTTGTCGCATATTTTTGTAAATGTACCGCTACAAAAACCCCTGTACATGGAGTTGTTTGCACCAGGAAAGGCAGATTTGCTTATTCAAAGAAAAGATGATACAAAAGAAGAAGTCGAAATACTTGGGGTGGTTTCAACAATAAACTTTGAAAAAGAAAAAAAAGAAGAAGAAATTAACTACAAGGAATTTTTTTACGTTTGGTATGCAGGAAAAATTAGAGAGTACAAACCATCCAGGAAATTTATCCTTGAAGTAATGGCAGACCATTCTGATGAGATTAGATTCTATCTGAAAAATAAAAATACAAACCTGAGAAACGCAAATCAAGTTATAGCTTTGTTTGAATACTATAATTCTCTGTAATAATCACGAAAGACCGTAAATGATTCCTAGTAATAAATTCCTTAAGACAACACTATTTTCTTCCGTAATTTTAATGATACTCATGAGTTGCGAAAACAAAGCACCTACATACACCTCTTTTGACCAGTATCCTGTTTATGATGGGAAAGATCTTGGCCTCACCTATTCACCTAAAGGATCTACTTTCAAAATCTGGTCCCCAATGGTGGAAGAAGTGAAACTGAATATTTACAATAACGGAACCAGCGGGGAGCCTGTTTCTACACGCAGCCTGACAATTGATGATACGGGAACCTGGTCGATTTCTATAAATGGTG
>CAZONK010000179.1:0-6994 GCA_964581095.1 uncultured Roseivirgaceae bacterium | reverse complement strand
AGACATTCAAAGATATGACTGATCAAATGGTAAAATTGGGATTGGTTTAATGTATTTGACCCGAAATAATAATTATTTGTTTCGCGTTTAGAATTATAATTATGACATTATAACCCGGTTATACTCCAACATCATGAATGAACTAAAAAGATTTTTTAAAAGAAACTCACATAATCTTATTTTCAAGGTCCTGGCAGGCTTTGGAAGAGCTTTAAATAGACTATATGAGAACAGGAACCACGATATTTATAGTAATGGGGAATTAGTAGTTATCAAAAAATTAGCAAAGTTTAGCCCGTCAGTAATTATTGATGGAGGTGCAAACATTGGTGATTATAGTCTTATTTTTAATCAGATGATCCCAGGATGTAAAATATTTGCATTCGAACCCGTAAAGAGTACATATAATGAACTGAAAGTTAGAATCAAAGAACATAAGAATATTGAACCAATTGAGAAGGGACTATATTCAGACAATTGTACAAAAGAGATAAACTTATTTGATCTTCGAACACATTCATCCCATTCAACTTTGTATGATATTAAAAACTCTTTTAGACCAATTGATAAGTGTTTTATAGATTTAGTACGTGGTGATGATTTCATGGAGGAAAAAGGGATTGATAAAATTGATTATTTAAAACTTGATATTGAGGGTGCTGAATATGATGCAATTTTAGGTTTCGAGAAGCATTTTAGGGTCAAAAAAATAAAGGCGGTTCAGTTTGAATTTGGTTATATAAATATTTCTACAAAGAAATTACTCATTGACTTTTACACCTTGTTCGAAGATTATGGATATACTGTTGGAAAGATATTTCCTAAATACGTAGAATTTAGAGATTATGATTTCAAATACGAGGACTTTATTGGACCTAATTATATTGCGGTTGATAAGAATGAAACTAAATTAATAGACTCACTTAGAAAAAAATAAAACATAGTACTATACTCAACATTGCAAAATGAACAGCTTCAGGACCAGAATAAACCTGGAGAGCCAAAGTCTCCCTAATAATAGGAATCTATTCAGTGCTCTAAATCATTGACTATTTCATAGGGTAGGTTATTAACCTTGAAAGGAGACGATATTTTGTTACATGCAATGGGGATTTAAATCTGTATGAATTGGAAGTGTGCTCAAGCTTAAAAGTAAAAAGATCTTCCACACCAAGGAAACCTACACCCCTGAACGATTCAGCAACGCTGTGATTTGATCCTCAATTTCAGGAGATGAAGGTTTTTTTGCTTCCAGTGTAACTATTTTCCCGTCTTTGCTAATCAGCATATATTTAGGGATGCCCTGGATCTGGTAATCAGTCATGATTTTAGATGTCCACCCTGATTCTGCTATCAGTTGAATACCTTTAAATTCGGGTTTCTTATCAAGCAATTTTTCCCAGTCTTCTTTATCATCATCGATGGAGATGTAAACAAAAGCCACATCCTTACCCTCAAATTTCTTCCGCAACGCGTTGGCAGCGGGTATCTCCACCAGGCAGGGTTTGCACCAGGAGGCCCAAAGATCGATATACACGACTTTGCCCTGTAATTCCTTTAATGAAACTTTATTGCCACTTCTTTCTTCCAGCACAAAATCAGGGGCCGGTTGACCCGGTAAAAGGGTAGCCAGTGCATTATATTTTGATTGAAGGTCTTTCAAATAAGGTGAATCCGGAAAGGATTGCAGGTAGTTTTCATAGTCTGTCGATAGCCCCGATATCCCATAATAATCAATTCGGTTATTTAAATTGTAGGCAAGGAGATAACTTTTCATACCTTTTTCTAAATCATCAGCATCGATAGTTTTATAAATCTGATGGGTTGCTTCGGGATATTCAACTCCATATTGTCTGCTGTATTCAGAAACTTTCTGTACGTAATAGTTTGATAATGCAATTCGGTATTCTCGGTTTATCAATGCGTATTCTGCATCAAAAGGAGGTTTTTCGGGATCACCCGTTCCGCTTATTGCATTAGCGTTTTCCATTGTTTTGTACGCAATTGTATAGTAGTAATGGCGGTTATATTTTTCTGCAACAAGTACAGCATTTTCTGTTTTTACAAAGACATCATTTTCATATTCATTAGAGAAATCTTCAAAAAGGTCTAATTGTGCTACAGATAACTCCTCTTCTTTATTAAGAAAAGATCCGGAAGAAAGCAATCCATTTGTCGTATTGTACTTTACTTCAACAGCCGATTTAATGCGTTGTTTATCTGACAAATAATTGTTGATTTCACTTCCTTCAAAGTTGATCGTTTCAATAAAACCCCTTCCATCTGCCTTAATACTTAAGTGGTCACCAGGCTGGACATACATCTTAGCCTGGGTTTTCATATGGCCTAAAAACATTTGAGTTGGCCCTGAAATTTCAAATTCAAGGATAAAATGCCCTGATGAATCAAGTTGTTGTTTGCCAAATTCACGAATCGCTGTTGCCGGGTAGTTATATCCGATTATTTCAATCGCAGGATCAGAGGAATAGCGAATTGTACCCTCTATCAGAGTTTTTGTTTCCGGCAATTCTAATGGTTCATTTTCGCAAGAAACAATTAGAAATAACAATAGCGAAATATACCAGAAGGCAGGAATGGATTTTTTCATTGAAATAATATCAGGTGCAAATTTATTTAAAAGGTCAGCAACTTCAGTAAGAGGAAGAATGATATTTCCGGGATAATTAAGAGGGCTGTGTTTAATGATATTGAATAAAAAGATGATAGTATAGCGACCCTATTCAACAAAAAAGATCTATCCAGATGTCAAACGAAACCGAAATTGACTTAAAAGAAATTTTAAAATTGTTTAATAAACGATCTCCTTCCAGTCTTTCACTAAAAGATATCGTCCCTGAAGCCAACCTAGATAAAAAAACACTGTCTTCGAAATTTAAAAATGCAGGTGATATCATGGAAGCTCTTTACCTTGATTTCATGGAAAAGTTAACGAAAGTAATTTCGGTAGATAGCCTTGCCATAAAGGGCCCGGAATTATTCGCGGAAATGATCTACAACACAATGATGGTTCGCTATGAATACAGGTTCCTGGCCCGTGAATTTGAATCGATTATGAACAATAATCCACGAATGAGGAAACACTATACTTCCAACAGGATAAAGGCTAAGCAATCTTTACTTAGTGTTTTTAATGTATGGAGAAATATGGGCTACCTGGAGGAGGAAGAACATTTTGGTACTTATGAAGATATGGTTGTTCGCCTGGAAATGCTGTTGGAATACTGGCCTGTAGCTGCTGACATCAACATAAAAAAAGGTGGGAAAAACAAAATCATAACCTACCACCGTGTAATTACGAATACACTATTCCCTTACCTGACACAAAAGGGTAAATCGATTTTGACGGAAGCAATGCAAAAATTTAACTGATTTCGAATGCCTCGTAGAAGAAGTTGTTCAATGGAATGGCAACACGATACTTATCAACAAGCAATTCGACCAGATCGTCCCTGACCAGTACTACTGTCTTAAGTTTAAAAAAATAGTAGAAACTCTTGTTGGCAATCAATGGGAGGTCCTTCTCCAATTCTGCGAATTCAGGAGGAAGCCTTTTATTTTTCTCACCCAGTATTTCGCCAAAGGTGTCAACAAACTTTTTATCCGAAATCAATTTCAGAAATTGCTTCTGATTTGCAGCAATATGTGACCGTACGCCTGATAGTTGGTCTTTGTCCATCATATGGGACCCCGAATAAACCCGAATATCCGCATGGTTTGCCTGCACATAAAATGCAGGTTTTGTTTTATCCTTTTTACCCCCTTCAGATATAAGTGCAGATGCGTGGATCTTGTAGGGTGTTTTATCTTTTGAAAACCTGACATCCCGGTGGATCCTGAAAATTGCATCTTTTGGCTGGATTGTGAGGTCAGGGAAGATATCATACAAACCGCCAATGAGGCCTTCAACAAAATTGTTGAAAGGATTTTTAACGGAATCCTCGTACCTTTTTTTGTTTTCATGAAACCAATCCCGGTTATTGTTCTTTTCCAGATCTTTAAAAAATGCAGCGAAATCTTTTGTGAAATACTTCATAATTTGGTTTGTAAGGTTTTGTAATAAACGTTATTATGGATATTTTGTTTAGAGGTATAAAGTGCGCTGAATTAACTTTTTCTTGTATTAAGGGGGAATAGGACTATAATCCATGCAAATGGAGCAATTTGCAAATTTTCAGTTTCAATAATCCCCCTTAAAAAAGGGGGATTGAGGGGGTTGTATCATAAAATTAGTTGACAGTTAAACATAGATTCCTTTAATGGATTTACACATTTGTTTTATTCCTGGTATAGCTTGACAATTTGTAATTTTCAATTTTTGAGTTATTGTACTATTGTCACATCTGATCAAATTCCTAGTCCTTTCCAATAGTCTTATTTTTTATCAATGGATTAGCCCAGAAGCTGATGCTGAGGATATACCCAAGTGGAATAAACAGAAATACCATTCCGGTTTTCAGCGAAGATAAATCGCTGATACCACCAATTAGTATTTGTACTATGGCTCCACCGGCAATTCCAGTCATGAGTATGCCTGCAAAAGAACCGTGGTGTTTTGATACAGAATTCAGCCCCAGTGAAACAATTACAGGGTACATGATCGATAAAAAGAAACCTGAAATCGGAAAGGCCCAAAGCGAAACCTGGTCGGTTCCAAGCAAAGCAATTGCCAGGCATACCATCGCTAACATTGTAAATCCACGAAGAATGAGTTTGCTATCGATTAATTTCAAAAGTACGAGTCCCAGCACACCCCCAATAGTCATTAATCCCCAGAAGTATGAAACAGCATTTGCCCCGGTTGTCTCAGGGTCAAACCCATGGTAGTTGTTTAAAAATTTTGACATCCAATAGGAAATACCCTGCTCTGCACCAACATAAGAGAATATGCCCAGGAAAAAGAGGATGACATACTTATTTTTAAATAACTCAATATAACTGTCTTTGGATCCAACTTTTTCATCTTCCTGCAATTCTACCTTGGGGAATTTTATCAGAATGATAACCACAATCATCAACAGGCCAAGTACTGCAAATACCCAATATACAGATACCCACGACATCATATCAGGTACAATTCCGGACATTAAACCAATAAGTGGTTTTTGCACATTACCCTGCTCAATATTGGAGACAAAGTAAGAGTACATCTGGGGGCTTATAAATGATGCTGCCCCAAAGATGAGCTGTGCCAAAACAGAATTAAATGCGAAGTTGGCTTCGCCTCCGGACACCCTCAATAGTGGATTGATTACAACTTGTAAAGCCGCCATCCCCGCGCCGATGATAAAGAGTGAAACAACATACACATTAAACTCGGGTCGAATGGCAAACATCAGCGCACCCAGGAAAGCGAATGTAAAAGCAAGGATCATCATCTTTTTTTCACCCCACTTTTCCACCATAAATCCTGATGGGATCGACATAACACCATAAGCAATGAAAAAGGCAAAAGGTAAAAACCCTGCCATGGTTTCGGTGAGGTCGTAACTCTGCGATACATTGGGATTAAGTGCCCCAAGTATATTTGTCATAAATGAGATGACAAAAAATGTGAGAAGAATGAGCCCGACAATTAAATAATTTCTGTTCATGTGTTTATTTATTAGATTCAAATCGTTTCATTGCAAAATAGCTTGCTCCAAGGAATCCTGCTTTGTTTCCTAATGTTGCTGCCAGAATTTTCACACCTTCTTTACAGTTATCCATGGCATACTTCATGGCCTGGGTGCGTATTTTATCAATGTAAATTTCACCAGCTTCTGATACACCGCCACCGATAACAATGCATTCAGGATTGAAAATATTTATATATGCAGCTACACCTCTACCAATAAGCCTGGCATTTTCATTCACTACATCAACGGCATTTCCTTCACCAATTTTATACTTTTCAATGATATATTCACCATTGATCCGATCATTATTCTCATTTGGTGTCTTGCTTTTATAACGGGTTACCATAGCGGCGGTAGAGGCGAAATCCTCCCAGTAACCTTCTTCGTTTTCATACTCGATGGGGATGCAACCTAATTCACTTCCCGCAAAACGGTGGCCCCTGTACAATTCGCCATTTACAATTATTGCCCCCCCGATACCTGTACCAATGGTCAGGAAAATCATATTCTTCCCCTTCTGCTTATATCCATAAACATATTCACCAAGCCCCATCAGGTTGGCGTCATTATCTACGAATACCGGTAGTCCAACTTCTTTTCCGAGAATCGTGGCAAGTGGTAGGTTTTCCCAGCCCGGAAGGTTGGGTGCTCCCCCAAGTACAATACCATTCTCAATATCAATCAAACCGGGTGTACCAATACCTACGCATGCCGTGTCGGGGAATTTCTGCTGAATTTCTTTCACGCACTCTACGAGCGAATTGATAACCTCTTCTTTTGTCCGGGTTGCATTTGTTGGTTTTCTATTTTCAAAAAGCACCTTACCATGCAAACTAACTGCTGCATATTTAATACTCGTTCCACCAAGGTCGACACCCGCTACAATAATTTCGGACATATCAAAAGAATGTATTTCGAAGTAGTAAAATATTTTGTAATCTACCTAATAATCCCAAATGTAATCCCTTGAGGTTTCTGAATTGATAAAAGAAATGATTATTCCATTATTAATATAATTACCATTTATATTTAGCCTAATCTTTGTTATAATGGATGGTATTAAAATAAAAATAAAAAAATCACTCGAGGACGAATTTCTTTCAAAGGAAGAATCCCGGGATATTATTAATTCATTCAGGAAACATTATTTTTCACCAAAAGAGCGTGTGGAATTAATTAAGTATTCAATCAGACTTGCCTCAGAACGGGCCAATCCAGGGAATCAACAATTTGTGTTTAAGTGGTTGAAAAAGCTTTGTAATGTATTGGGTGATTTCGGTTCCGACGAACTACATAACAATGCGTATTTCAGCCACACCCACGACATTAGATCTAAAGTAATTCACTCGATCGATGAC
>CAZONK010000178.1:0-7001 GCA_964581095.1 uncultured Roseivirgaceae bacterium | reverse complement strand
AAGAAGAAAACAAGACAGGAAATAAAACTGGATATTCAGAATTTGACCAATAACGATACCAAAATAACAGAATATTACAGCCCCCTGACCGGTGAAATTGAAGTGGGCACGCAATTGCCTATCATGCCGGTACTGACGTACACCATCCAGTTTTAAAGCAGTCAGTTGTTTTCATGCAGCTGTTAGCGCCAGGCGAAAACTTATCCCACTCATGTTTTTGCTCATTATGAATTATTCATCCAAATTCTTTATATTGACAAATTATTTGTCTAAACATATCTATTTATGCTTAATATTTCATGCCTCCTTGAGGACAGTGCAAGCCGGTTTCCAACGAACTCAGCATTTGTTTTCATGGACACAGATCTTAATTACGCACAGATTAATGGTGCAGCGAACCAGGTTGCTAACGGATTAATAAGCAAAGGAATACAACCCGGCGACAAAGTTGCCCTGAGCTGCCTGAATCTACCATACTTCCCCATTATCTACTTTGGAATACTTAAAGCGGGGGCCGTGGTAGTTCCACTAAGTGTATTACTAAAAAAAGATGAAATCGCTTACCACTTAAATGACAGTGATTCGAAAGCTTATTTTTGTTTTGTGGGGACTGAGGATTTACCAATGGGGGAACTGGGGTATGCCGGATTTAATGAAGCCGCCGGGTGCGCGGAGTTTATTATGATAATGCCAAAACCGGAGATGCCTTCCTCCATTGAAAGTACAGGTACCCTTGGTGAACTAATGACGAACCAAAGCCGCGTTTTTGAATCATTCGCATCCGAAGCTGAGGATACTGCAGTAATTATTTATACCTCCGGTACTACCGGAAAGCCAAAAGGAGCTGAATTGACCCATTCGAATATATTATTAAACTCAATTTTGTCTTCAAATCTTGTCAGTTCCACAAGTAAGGACACCCAACTGATTGTACTCCCATTATTCCACATATTCGCGATGGTCGTGCTCATGACCGCGGGTATTTACAAGGGCCTGAGAAGCATTCTACTACCCCGATTTGACGCAGAAGCGGTTTTTGGACTTTTGCTGAAGTACAAAGTATCATTATTCGCCGGTGTTCCTACCATGTATTGGGGCCTGAATCACTATACCAAAGACAAATTTGATTACAATGAGATAACCAAAAACCTCCGGGTTGCTGTTTCGGGAGGCGCTTCACTCCCTCTGCAGGTACTTCAGGATTTTGAAAAACGTTTCAATGTTCCCATTATTGAGGGTTATGGAATGTCTGAAGGGTCACCGGTTGTTACATTTAATCAAATAGAAACAGGCCGCAAACCTGGATCCATTGGTACGCCCGTGTGGGGAGTAGAAGTAAAACTTGTTGATGAAAACGACAATGAGGTCCCCGTGGGTGAAAAAGGGGAACTTCTTTACCGTGGTCATAATGTGATGAAAGGATATTATAAAAACCCGGTGGCCAATGCGGAAACACTCCGTGGTGGATGGATGCATTCGGGAGATATTGCCACCAAAGATGAAGATGGATTTTACTACATCGTGGATAGAACAAAAGATTTGATAATAAGGGGTGGACTTAATGTTTATCCCCGTGAGGTAGAAGAAGTGATGATATCCCATGAAGCTATCTCCCTGGTTGCTGTGATTGGTGTTCCAGATGAAAAATTTGGCGAAGAAGTAAAAGCATTTGTTGTTCTGAAAGAAGGTGTTACAGCTTCCGCCGATGAAATTCAAAGCTGGATCAAAGAAAAAATTGCTGATTACAAATATCCGCGGTACGTTGAGTTGATTGATAGTTTACCCATGAGTGCAACAGGTAAAATTCTCAAAAAGGAACTGAGAAACTAATTTATTCAACCCAATTCAATTTTTCAAAAATCTTTGACTTAACTTCGGATTTTTGAATAAACGGTGGGTTTTTCTACATTAAAATATTTTAAAAATCAGTTCGATTTTCGACTTGCAAGCAAGTGGTTGATTTATGGTACTATCATCGGGGTGGTAGCTGGCATTGGGGCCATCATTTTTCATTTATTATTAGGTTTCGTTTCACAATTAACTTTGGTATCATGGATGGGACTTTCTCCAACATCTGCCGGGGGTGAAAGCGAATTTTTCCATTTTGTTCGCGGCCCATATATGCCATGGCTTATTGTTCTGATACCTGCAATTGGTGGTCTTATCTCCGGATGGATTGTTTACACATTTGCGCCTGAAGCTGAAGGGCATGGAACCGATGAGGTAATCAAATCATTCCACAAAAAACGAGGAATCATTAAAGGAAGGGTTCCTTTTGTGAAAATGATTGCATCAATTATTACAATAGGTACAGGTGGGAGCGGGGGCCGTGAAGGGCCGATCGCTCAAATTGGTGCTGGATTTGGGAGTTTTCTTGGAATCAGATTGGGTTTGAATACACGTACCCGGCGCATACTGATGGCTGCAGGAATGGGCGCGGGGATTGGTAGTATATTCCAGGCCCCCCTGGCGGGTGCGATATTCTCAGCAGAAGTATTGTATTCCGATCCTGAAATTGAAGCAGAAGTCCTTCTTCCATCGACCGTGGCTTCTATCGTCGGTTATACTATCTTCTCCTCCGTATTCGGGTGGAAACACATGTTTCTAAGTACAGCGGGTATGGGTTTTTCAAACCCACTTGAGCTACTCCCCTACCTGATACTTGCTATCATCCTGGCTTTCCTGGCGCACTTTTATGTTTCAGTTTTTTATGGCGTAAGAACCCTTTTCGATAAACTTAAAATCAATAACATTTTTAAACCTGCTATAGGTGGATTATTAACAGGATTTATAGGTTTATCAGCAATTACAATATTAAACGACAAAGTATTTGTGGTGGACCTAATGGGAGGTGGGTATGGAATTCTACAGGAACTTTTCAGAAATGGCATTTCCAACCTGGGTATTACGCTGTTATTAATTGTTGGTATTGGAAAAATATTTACAACATCTTTTTCAGTCAGTTCCGGTGGTAGTGCGGGTGTATTCGGCCCTTCCATGGTAATTGGAGGTACCATTGGAGCAGCGGTAGGATTTACACTTGATGCCCTCGTTCCCGGAATTATAGGCAATCCTGTTTCCTTTACAATTGTAGGTATGGCCGGTTTCTTTGCTGCGGCAGCGAGCACTCCGCTTTCAACGATCATTATGGTGAGTGAGCTCACAGGAAACTATGAGTTGTTATTACCGACCATGTGGGTAGCAACGATCGCTTATCTTATTGCACGCAAGTGGTCGATTTACAAAAGTCAGGTTCCAAACCCTACCTACTCGCAGGCACACTTTGGAAGATATGCACCAGATATTATTGAAGGAACAGCCGTAAAGGACTGTTATAAAAAAACCCGTAAGTTTCGGATTATAAACAATACTGACTCGATCCAGGATATCATGGATGTTGTGGACAGGAGCCGGCAACGCATTTTCCCGGTTGTGGATGAAAATAAAACGCTTGTGGGTGGTTTTAATATTGATGATGTTACGCATGTATTACATGACCCGGATTCTAAAATAAAAAGTGCCGCTGATCTGATGTACACGCAAATTCCACAAGTATCGCCCGATGATACCATCGACAAAGCATACCAGCTGATGAATGATAATTACATGGATGAGGCATTGGTGGTAGATGAACCCCCTGAACTGAAGATCCTCGGAATCATAACTTCTTCCGATATTGTGCTTACTTACAATCGTAAATTATCAGATATCAGGTTTGGAGAAGAAAACGAGGAAACATCGCCTTATGACAAAAGGCTTCTGAAAACTTTTTCACTAAAATCAGTTTTGGAAACGGATCTTATTACAATCAAGCCTGATAATCATCTGAGGGACCTCGTTGAGGCAATTACACAGTCAAAAAGAAATATATTTCCCGTAGTTGATCATAATCAGGATTTCCAGGGAATTATTCTTTTAAATGATGTAAGAGGACTCATGTTTGATATATCAAAATATGACTCAATGACCATTGAGGACTTAATGACAAACCCTCCAGGTAAGGTGTATATAAACGATTCGATGAAATCCGTGATCGATAAATTTGAAAAGACAAGGGCGTGGAATCTTCCTGTAGTAACCAAAACAGGCAAATACCGCGGATTGGTTTCGAAATCAAGAATATTTTCTGTTTACCGTGATGCACTTATCCACCATACGGGAAACTAAAAAACTGAAATAAATGGAGGATTGGATTTTGTCTAATTATCAGCCATCTTCATCAGAAATTCTTTCACTTGATGATTTTATAAACCTGGATAATGCAGCAATTAAAACCGGGCTTCCAATTCATATTATGATGGAACAGGCAGGCTATCAGCTTGCCAGGTTAGCTTATGCAGTAAAAAATTCTCTAAAAAGTGTGTTGGTGGGTGTTGGACCTGGAAACAACGGAGGTGGAGGTCTGGTAGCAGCACGAAGATTGAAAGCCTGGGGTATTGATGTAACCATTCATTGTGCAAAACCCAATGGAAACCCACTCTATGAAGAACAACTGAAGCGCTGTTTGAACTTTGGGATATCTACAACACCAAATTGGCAAGCTGATGTTCTGATTGATGCTTACCTTGGGTTTTCTCAACGGCTTCCACTTGATGTTGATTTTATTGTGGCGCTAAATAATTTCAATCAATCCGAAGGTAAAAAAATATCCCTCGATTTACCCACGGGTATTGGAGACAATGTAAACCAGGTAGTACCCGACACTATTCTTTGCCTTGCTGCAGCCAAAACCGCTCTCCTGGAAATTAATCCTGGTATCCCAATATACATCAGTGATTTGGGAATTCCATTCCATATCTATATACAATTCGGTTTTAAAAAACCTATTCCTTTCCAGGGAGTAGGGGTGGTAAGGTGGGAAAGGTAGTTCAAAAATATTGCAAGCAAGAAATACGAAATACGAGATTTGGTATCAATAAAAACTAATCCACCAGTTCTTGGAAGATTACTAGAGAAAAGGGCCAATTTTTCTTCGGATGGCTGAATAATTTACCAGCTCAAGGGGTTGGTTATTTACAAGTGGCAAAATAGCATCAATTACACTTCTTCTAAATCCGAGGTTTGTCGCAATATCCTGGCAAAAAACAATCTCATTTGGAAGAATTTTGCGATCTACTTTTGCCAACCGGATCGCGTTGTACAATAATTCTATTTTTTCATCGAGTTTTATTGAGCCTATCTCTCCAAGACTAATAGGGTTTTGTTCTATTTCCCTGAGTTCATTTTTTTCAATATTATATTTCTTACCAAATTCCCGGATGAGTGCTTTTTCCGGTTGATCGAAGTGCTGATCGATTTTTGCAAGCTGAATTAAAATACTTAACTGCTTTTTGATGTTGTCTTTCCGCTCTCCAAAACCAATCCTGGTATTCATTATCGATATATAATTTGCCAACAAAAGATACAATAATCAATGATTAATTAAAAGTAATTATCAAAGGAATACAATATACTTAGTTGTTATAACATCATAAATTATTTTTACATTTTTATACTGAACATGATTTTCATCATAGTTAAATACCTTTTATTTAAATAATTTAATTACCGAATCAGATGGGAAGCAATAATTATGAAAATATCATTTATAGGTACGTATCCACCACGAAAATGTGGGATAGGCACTTTCACTAACAATTTACTAAAACACGTTTACTACGATAAAAAAACCAAAGACCTGGAATCGTATGCAGATGTAATTGCTATTTGCAATAATAAGCCAAGTGTAGAGTATCCTCCTGAGGTGAAATTTACAATAAGTCAGCAAGATCAGCGGGATTATTACAGGGCAGCAGATTTTATAAATTTTAGTGATGCCAGTTTATGTATTCTGGAGCATGAGTTTGGGATATTTGGTGGAGACTCGGGGGTTTACATATTGCCCCTTGTTCATCGATTACGTATTCCACTGATTGTTACGCTTCATACCATTCTAAAATCACCTAGTTTCCTGGAAAAATCAATTATACAGGAACTTGGAAGAAAAGCAGATAAGATCATTGTTATGACTCGTCTGGGCCAGGAGTTTTTACAGAAAATATACCATATCCCCAAACATAAAATTGCCAGAATCCAACACGGTGTACCCAAATTCAATTTGAGTTCTTACTTTGAAATGAGAAAGAAATTCAATTTCGAACAGAAAAAAATCATCCTGACATTTGGACTTCTTGGTCGTAATAAAGGAATTGAAACAGTTATTCATGCATTACCTAATATTGTAAAAAAACATCCCGAAGTAGCATTTCTGGTTCTAGGCACGACACATCCAAATGTGCTACTTACCGCAGGCGAAAATTATCGTCATTATTTAAAATTACTGGTTCGTGAAAAAAGGTTGGAAAACCATGTCATTTTTATCAACCAGTTCGTTCCTGAAAAAACCCTTTTACAATATCTTGCCAGTACAGATATTTATATAACCCCTTACCTTAATGAAGCACAGATAACAAGTGGCACCCTTTCATATGCAATTGGGGCAGGTGCTGCATGTGTTTCTACTCCCTATTGGCATGCTCAGGAACTTCTGGCAGATGAAAGAGGCATACTGTTTGATTTCAAAGACCATGAACAACTTGAAGCAATAATATTGAATTTGCTGGATAATCCTCAAAAACTAAAGGAACTGAAGACAAGTGCATACAATTATGGTAAAAAAATTCGTTGGACCCTGATTGGTGAAAAATACATGAAGCTGGCGGAAAAAGTTGTTAAAATTCACGATCCTGACCCTGAACCTGAAAAATCAATTATTGACACTACCTTAATCCCAACATTATATCTGAATCATTTCAAGCGCCTTACCGATGATACAGGAATTATTCAGCATGCCAAATACGGTATTCCCAACCTGAAAGAAGGTTATTGCCTGGATGATAATGCACGAGCGCTTCTTGCTGCACTTACCATATATACACGTACAAAAAACGAGGATGCCCTTAATTTAATACCCATATATTTCAGCTATATCCACTATATGCAAAATATGAAGGGCACTTTCC
>CAZONK010000177.1:0-7006 GCA_964581095.1 uncultured Roseivirgaceae bacterium | reverse complement strand
TATTAAATAAACTATTTTGGTTAAAGGATAATAATTGCCAGAGATTCTCCAGCATCACAAATGCGATTAAAAATCCATTTAATAAATTCAAGGCCAACAGCATTACTCATTGAGTGTTCAACGGATTAAATTTCTAAATTTGTAGGTTAATTATAAACAATGGGAAACATATCGATTGCTATACACGGCGGCGCTGGTACAATTCGCAAAAGTTCGATCACCAAGGAGAAAGAGCAGGGGTATAAAAACGCCCTTCAACTGGCACTTGATTCCGGATATCAATTATTGGAGCAGGGCGCCACTGCCCTTGATGCTGTGGAAAGATCGGTGAGTAAAATGGAAGACAGCCATTTATTTAACGCCGGGAAAGGATCTGTATTTACTGCAAGCGGCAGGCATGAAATGGATGCTTCCATTATGGATGGCAAAACATTGAAGGCAGGCGCTGTTTCATCGGTTACGGGAGTTAAGAATCCTATACAATTATCCAGAATGGTAATGGAGAAATCTGACCATGTCTTTTTATCCGGTACAGGTGCTGAAGATTTTGCCCGTTCCGTAAATTGCGAATTTCGTGAAGAGGAATATTTCTATGATGAGTTTCGATATCAGCAATGGATGGCTATTAAGGATTCGGATAAGTTTCAGCTGGACCACAGCCCATCGAAAGAAGATAAATTTGGTACAGTAGGCGCAGTGGCACTCGACAAATTTGGAAATATTGCAGCTGCTACTTCTACCGGTGGGATGACCAACAAAAGGTTTGGCAGGGTTGGCGATAGCCCCATGATCGGAGCAGGCACTTATGCCAATAATTTAACCTGCGCTGTATCCTGTACCGGTAGCGGAGAATATTTCATCAGAGGTGTAGTGGCTTATGATGTTTCCTGCCTGATGGAATATAAAGCAATGGGCTTGGCGGCGGCATGCTCAGAAGTAATACAACACAGGTTAAAGAAAATTGGTGGCGATGGTGGTCTTATTGCCATAGATAGTAATGGTAATATAGCTTTAGAGTTTAATACTGAAGGAATGTACAGGGGAGGTAGAAATGCCGATGGCCTTAATGAAGTACATATTTACCATTTGGCTTAATGCTTAATAAGGACAATGTGTAACAATTGATGAAGGTCGTTATAAATATTGAACAGAAGCTATCAACTCAATTTATCAAGTGTTTCGACATGAGGCCCATTGATGGTGAATATACTATGAATCCGTCCATTGGCAACGGCTCTATGGATGTTGTTGAATTTCCTTCAAAGCTCGAATTTTACCATTTTAAAAAATGTAAATATAAATTGCCGGTTAACATGAAAACCGTGAATCCAAATCATACAGATTGGTTTCTTTTTCATATAAATCTTTCCAGCGTTAAGCAGATCAAACACCTGGAGGGCAATACAATTGAATTTCAGAAGCATTTACCTATCGGTGTTATTATTTACGGCCCGGGTATAGAAATTGAGACAAATTTTGTGCCGAACCAGGATGTTGAATTGGCTTCTTTTAGATTCCATAGAGACTTTTTGAATTTTTATTTTGATGAAGCAGTCAAAATAGAAGACAAAGTGTCTTACGAGGATCTTGACTACGAGTTGGAAGAACTACTACGTCTGGCTCTCTTGAATATGAACCATAAGATGGTATGTCACAGGTATGTACTTGAATTTTTTACACTCTTTGTCAAAAAACTAAAAAGACGTAAAGACCAGGATAACAAGGTGGACTTGCATACTGAAGATATCAAGCGGCTTTTCCTGGCTTCATCGTATTTGAGAAGCCCGTCAGCTAAAGAATTGCCATCTGTTGAGGAATTGGCATCAATCGCCAATATGAGTGCAAGCAAATTCAAAAAAACCTTCAAGCAATTATTTGGATCTTCCCCTATGCAATTTCATCATAAAATACGCATGGAATACGCGAAAGGCGAATTAATTGCTAAACGAAAAACCCCTACAGATTTAAGCTACGAGTTTGGTTATTCCCACCCTTCAAATTTCACTTCAGCGTTCAAAAAGTATTTTAATCAACTCCCATCTTCGCTTAGTTAATTTTACCTTCCGGCAATAGTCAAAAAGCTTTTACCAATAAAGAAAAATTTCCCGGGTCGCTACATTCGCTATTGCATACTGAAGCACACCCTATGAAGAAATTCCCCAAGGCCCATCTATGGCTTTTTATACCATTTACAATTGTTTTTTTTGGCTTTTACTTTTCTTATTGGAGCAGGCTTGCTGAAGCTCCATTTCACCAGCATCTTCATGGCATAACTGCTACAGCCTGGTTTATATTGATTATTGTACAACCATTTTTGTTCCAAAAGGACAAAGTGAAACTGCACAAAAAACTAGGTATCATTGGCGTTTTTTTAGCCGGGGGTGTAGTGTTTTCTGCATTGCAGATTATACCAAATAACCTTACTTTAGAAACGATATCTGAGTCGCTTCGCTACAGTTTTATTTTTGTCGATTTCGTATTTATAACCGGATTTTCGTATTCGGTAATAATGGCGGTAATCCGTAAAAGAGAAATTGATCTGCATGCCAGATATTTAATATCGACTGTATTTTGGGTAATGTTGCCGGCTTTGTCACGATTAATCTATTTCCCTTTTTTAATTTCGTACGGTTATCCTGCACCAATTTCATTTCAACAAGCCATTTATATAGCTGGGGGGCTTATCCTGATAACTTTAGTTGTATTAATACTTCATGATTTTAAAAAGGAAAATAAATTATATCAACCTTATATCTTAGTCACTTTTACTACATTGCTTGCTCTATTACTGTGGGATTACATGGGTCATGCAGAATGGTGGAGGGAGATTTGTCATACAGTATTGAGAAAATAAGATTGCTATCTAAGCCGATTTAAAAATATTGCCTTTTGTACCTCACATAAAACTATAGATTACTTTGAATAGATATAGAGAAAGTCTAATTAGCCCTGTCAATAGACTGCTTAATTTATTAATATCCACGTCCTTTAGGGCGTGGACTGATTGCAACGGAAATATGGGCTTCAGCCCATCCATAATCATCCTGTTTCAGGGCTAAAGCCCATTCTTACTTTCCATTGTTTCTCCGCCCTAAAGGACGGAGTTATACATGATTGTTATTTTTGAGACATTATAGACAGACTAATTAATTATACAAATTCTGAGTGGATTGGTAAAACCTCAATTTTTCGTTCATTTAAGGTAAACTTATCCCCATTTGCAAGAATATGTGTGGTGAGATTTGAAATTGACATGGGCGTACCTTCCTGAAGTTGATCGTGTGCATTATGGGTAAGCTTGCTACCATCAAATATAATTACCATTCCCGAACCAATAACGCTGAACTCATTTCCATTCTTGATTACCAGGCCGGTATCTTCGGCCAGCCCGATGCCAATTAACCCGGGGTGAATGGCAATCGCTTCGACCAATCTGCCAAACCTGCCCCTTTTAATAAAGTGTGTATCAATGATTAGTTCAGGAATAAGACTTAATCCCTTTCGCAATTTTAATGCACCTTTTAGCATTGCTTCGGTGCTACTGCCTCCCGCGATCATTTCATTGGTCATTGCCATAGCTCCTGCACTCGTGCCAGCAATTACAAATATTTCATTTAAGATTTTATGTTTCAATACTTTATGAAAAGCTGTACCACTAATTTTTGAGGTTATTTTTGATTGATTCCCGCCCGAAAACATTACACAATTTGCTTCATTAAGCAGTTCAATATTCTTTTTCTCTTCCCACTGACCCGGTTCCTTTAAATTCAGGACAGATACATCCGAACAGCCAAGTTTATTAAATGCCTGTAAATAGTTTTGTCCTACCTTTTCGGGGATACTTGAAGCTACAGGAATTACAATAATTTTTGCATTTACACCCCCACTCTCCTTTACAACCCGTGCCAGTATACCCTCTGCAATAAAATCAAGTCCCTCATCCTCATTATCTTCCCCTTTATCCTCGTTCCCTCCTATTGGAATGAGTGTTCCCAATATATCGTTCATTTTAATGTTTAACCTTTATTTTTTTAGCTGTGCAAAAATGACTATTATTTCTCAGTAATAAATCTATATTTATACGAGATTATAATATATCCCCGAATTAAAATCTTTTCTGATATGAATATACGAGAGATACGTACACTAAGAGGACCCAATTACTGGTCAGTAAACAGGCATAAACTTATAGTAATGGTCCTTGATATTGAGGAAATGGAAGAAAGGCCAACAAATACAATCGATGGTTTTTTAGACAGGCTTAAGGCTATGTTTCCAACAATGTATGAACACAGATGCTCAGTAGGTGAACCCGGAGGATTCTTTCAAAGAGTTGAAGAAGGCACCTGGATTGGCCATGTAATTGAACATATAGCCCTTGAAATCCAAACACTGGCGGGCATGGATGTTGGTTTTGGCAGGACCCGCGGTTATGGAGAAGAAGGCGTGTATAATGTTGTGTTCGCTTATATGGAAGAAGAAGTGGGCAGGTACGCAGCTAAAAAGTCTGTTGCAATTGCTGAAGCCCTTGTGGACGGAAAGGAATACAATATGGATGATGATATCCAGGTGATGAGGGAACTTCGTGAAGAGTATCGCCTGGGCCCAAGCACGGGATCAATAATTGAGGAAGCTGAGAGCCGGGGAATCCCCTGGATACGTTTAAATAAGTATTCGCTATGTCAGCTAGGTTATGGTGTCAATCAAAAGAGGATCCAGGCAACTGTTACAAGTCAGTCGAGCAATATTGCTGTGGATATAGCAGGCGACAAGGAAGATACAAAATTCTTGCTGGAGCAAGCAGAAGTGCCGGTACCCAAAGGAGATATCATCAGGTCAGAAGCCGGGTTGAAAGATGCTGTGGATTATGTTGGTTATCCACTGGTTGTTAAACCGATAAGTGGTAATCATGGAAGGGGTATTACAACGAATGTCCTGAATTGGGAGGATGCCCTTAAGGCATTTAAAGCTGCAAAAAAAGTATCCAGGTCCATAATAATAGAAAAGTTCATAACAGGAGATGATTATCGATTACTGGTAATTAATTACAAATTAGTTGCTGCAGCCAAAAGAACTCCGGCCCATGTTATTGGTGATGGGAAATCAACTGTTCAGGAATTAATCAATAAGGTCAACGAAGATCCCAACAGAGGCTATGGGCATGAAAAAGTACTTACGATGATTGATGTTAACGACTTAACATTAAGCATTTTAAAAGAAAAGAATAAAAGTCTCAAATCGGTCCTGGACAAAAATGAGGTATTAAATTTAAAAGATACAGCAAACCTAAGTACAGGAGGTACAGCAGAGGATGTAACTGATATTGTCCACCCGTATAATATTTTTATGGTGGAAAGGATTGCCAAAATTATCGGCCTTGACATCTGTGGAATCGATATAATGACAACTGACATTGGACAACCATTGCCAGAGACCGGGGGAGCTGTTCTTGAAGTTAATGCAGGGCCTGGATTTCGTATGCACCTGGCCCCAGCCGGAGGCCTGCCCAGAAATGTTGCAGGTCATGTAATTGATATGCTCTATCCTCCGGGTTCAACTTCCAGAATACCAATTATAGCCGTTGCGGGCACTAATGGTAAAACAACGACTACCCGGCTTATTGCCCATATCGCCCGCATGAAAGGATATAAAGTGGGATATACAACCACGGATGGAGTCTATATCCAAAACAGATTGCTTATGTCAGGCGATTGTACCGGGCCGGCAAGTGCAGAGTTTGTACTTAAAGATCCTACTGTAGATTTTGCAGTGCTGGAATCAGCCCGCGGTGGATTATTGCGTGCCGGTCTGGGTTTTAAAAATTGTGACATTGGCATTGTTACAAATGTTGCTTCAGATCATCTGGGATTAAAGGGTATCCACACTATTGAGCAATTAGCAAGGGTCAAAGGAGTGGTGCCTGAAACAGTTTATCCCGATGGTTATGCTATCCTGAATGCAGATGATGATTTAGTGTATGAGATGAGAAATAATATTAAGTCAAACCTTGCTTTATTTTCATTGGATGAAAAGGGCAAGCGTATGGTACGGCATGCTAAAAGTGGTGGTTTAGCGGCAGTTTATGAAAATGGCTATATAACAATTTGCAAGGGCGAGTGGAAAATGCGTATTACCAAGGCAATAAATGTGCCCCTGACATTTGATGGTAAGGCAACATTCATGATACAAAATGTGCTTCCGGCAGTACTTACGGGCTATATTCGGGGTTTTTCAATTGAAGATCTTAAAGTGGCAATTGAATCTTTTATTCCTTCAGCTGCCCAGACACCCGGGCGACTTAACCTCTTTAGGTTCAGGGAGTTTAATGTTTTATTGGATTATGCCCACAATCCTGCCGGACTCAGGGCCCTCAAAAGCCTGGTTGAGAAAATGAAAGGAGCTCCAAAAATTGGCATGATTGCCGGAATCGGTGATAGAAGAGACGAAGATAATTTTGAGGTAGGTGTTGTAGCTGCTGAAGCATTCGATGAAATAATTATCAGACAAGATAAAAATCTACGAGGCAAAAGTGAAAAGGATATTATTGATATGATTCACAAAGGGATTAAAAGTGTTGATCCTGATAAACCCGTGACTATAATTACATCTGAAAAAGAAGCTATCACCCATGCCATAACCACCGCTAAAAAAGGTACGTTACTGGTATTTTGCAGCGATGTTGTGCCTGATGCACTTAACCTGGTAATGAAGTTTAAAGAAGAAGAAGCTCAGAAAATACTCGAATCCTATTAACCCGGAAAATTCACGTGAATTTTCCGCCCACAGGGTCCGACGATAAATATCGGACTCTGACAGAATCGTCATGAGCCGACTAAATATAAAATTAAGATAATCAGCTAGTTGGATGGTAGGCTGATATATACCGATCCAAAGGATTCTCCATAGGAGTCCTTCGTGACCGTCGGAAAGGCATGCCCTTGGCATGAAAAAATGCAATACCCAAAAATGGGTAGCCTTAATTTTAGATTTGTCGGGGTTAATCCCT
>CAZONK010000176.1:0-7098 GCA_964581095.1 uncultured Roseivirgaceae bacterium | reverse complement strand
TAATCGTCACTGTTGCGTATAGTCTAACCAGTTATTAAGGTATATGTATCGCGTGCTGATTGCACATCCCCACGTCAACTTTAAGGCATGGGGAAACCCGTTTCAACAAGTGCTAATAAAAAGCCCTCTATTTAAAACGGAATGCAAAGATACGAGCATAATTATTCAGACCTAGTAATTGGCTAAATAATACGGTATATTTTTTTACCTTTTTATAAGTCAGGAAAAAATTAATTTCTGATCATTGTCTCGGATCGATCTGGTCCAAATGAAATGATATTAATAGGAGTATCTAATTCACCTTCCAAATATTGAATGTAGTTTTTCAACGGATCAGGAAGATCATGAAATGCAGTATTCTTATCTACATCCAAATTGCCCCATCCCTGGAAAGATTTATAGATGGGTTCAATATCCTGACTAAGGCTATCATATGTAAGTGCATCTGATTGGGAACCATCAGGAAACTTGTAATGCGTGCATACTTTTATTTCACTGAAAGAATTAAGCACATCTGCTTTCATCATAAACAATTGCGTAACTCCGTTGATGGTAATTGCGTATTTCAAAGCAGGAAGATCAAGCCATCCACACCGACGGGGCCTTCCAGTAGTTGCCCCATATTCAGCTCCTTCCTTGCGAAGTTTCTCTCCTGTTTCATCAAGTAATTCGGTAGGAAACGGACCGCTACCAACACGGGTACAATAAGCTTTGAAAATCCCGAATACTTCATTTATTGCCGAAGGAGCCACACCGAGTCCGGTGCATGCACCGGCAGCCATGGTATTCGAGCTTGTCACAAAGGGATAACTGCCGAAATCAATATCAAGGAGCGATCCCTGAGCACCTTCGGCCAATATACTTTTCTTTTGACGTATAGCATCGTTGATATAGTTTTCAGTATCCGACAACCGGAAGGTTTTTAGAAATTCGATGGCCTTAAAGAATTCATCTTCATAAGCATCAAGGTCATATTCAAATTTCAAATAATCCAAAGAGATTTTATGCCTGTTGGTCAATTCATCGTATTTCGACCTGAAATTGTCAGCCACAATATCACCAACACGTATTCCGTGTCTTCCAACTTTATCCTGATATGTAGGACCAATGCCACGCAATGTGGATCCAATTTTCTTTTCTCCTTTTGCAGCTTCCTGCGCCGCGTCCAACAACCTGTGAATAGGTAGTATTAGCTGGGCTCGTTTTGATATATGTAAATTTTCCCGCAGGTCGAGATTGTACTTTTTTAGTTCTTCAACCTCTTCCATAAATACTACCGGATCAAGTACAACTCCGTTACCAATTACATTGCTTATGTTTTTTCTGAATACTCCCGAGGGTATTTGATGCAATACATGTTTTATTCCATCAAATTCAAGTGTATGACCCGCATTAGGTCCGCCCTGGAAACGGCTGACAATTGCATAGTTTCCCGCCAGGACGTCCACAATTTTTCCTTTCCCTTCGTCACCCCACTGAAGGCCTAATAGTACATCTACACCCACGATTTATGATTTTGAAAGTTCGTTAATTGCTTCTTCTTCATCACTTGCAACATTGAATATTGCATTCAATTTTGTTATGATAAGAAGCTTTTTTACATTTTCCGATGGTTTTACGAGGAATACTTCCCCGCCCTTATTTCTGAACTTTGTAAGAATTGTTATCAATACGCCAATACCACTACTATTGATATACCTGATCTCAGAAATATCCACAATACAGTGCCGTATATTCATAGTAACATGTTCGGTTGCCAGTTCAAGAATACTGGCCCCGTTATCTTCACCTATAAGATCACCGGATAACCGAAGCATTAATATATTATCATTGATTATTTCATTAGAGTAGTTCATATATATATTTAAAAAACGTGCATATTAATTTTTCCTGTTTTCACAATTTTCCTTTTTACAACTGGCATACAAAATCAATGAATGGTGTATTATTTCAAAATCAAGTAGTTCACCTACCGTGTTTTGAATATTGTGAATCCTGGGGTCACAAAATTCAACAACATTATGACACTCGGTACAAATCAAATGGTCGTGCTGCCTGTATCCATATGACTTTTCATATTGGGCAATTCCCTGGCCAAATTGATGTCTTGTTACAAGGTCACAATCAACTAATATATCAAGTGTATTATAAATTGTAGCCCTGCTCAAAGTATAATTATTATCTTTCATCCGGCTATAAAGGGCATCAACATCGAAATGACCTACAATCGAATAAACTTCTTTTAGAATATCAAATCTTTCAGGCGTCTTTCGAAGGCCTTTGTTTTCAAGATATGCTGTAAATATCTTTTTTACCGCTTCAAATTTCTCAACTTCTGCAACCTTCATTCAAGTCCTTTTTGCAAATATATAATATGTACATCCAGCCAAAAAACTTTACGCCTGCTTCTTGACAGGTTCATCGCCCGGAGTATAATCAAATCGTTTTACTTTTACCACACCAGATACCTGTTCCAGCTTCGTAATTAATATATCAAGGCTTTTTGAGTCGTTAATATACAATACAATTTTACCTTCAAAAATACCAGTATCTGTATCTACGGATATTGATCGCATATTTACCTTGAGTTCATTCGAAATTATGCGTGTCACATCATTTATTAATCCAACTCTATCTGTACCGATAATTTCAAGGCCAACTGTATGTGATTCTTTATGCATAGATGCCCACTTAGCTTTCACAACCCGATGACCATGATTTGATAGTAATTCAGGGGCGTTAAGACAGGATGTCCGGTGTATTTTTATTCCTTCATTCACCGAAACAAACCCAAAAACGTCATCACCTGGTATAGGATTACAACACTTGGCTAATTTATAATCGATCACATCCAGGTCTTCACCAATAAATATAATGTCTTCCTTTTGCTTTTTGAATTTGTTTGATGCTTTGTTAAATGTAAATGCATCGGTAATCTTTCCCAGTATTTTCTTGCCATTGTTGGAATTAATACTGTCTCTTTTAAATCTTTTAAGGTCGCGTGTATCAATAAATCCCTTAGCAGTATTATAAAATAGATCTAATTGATTGTTTACATTAAAAAATGCCCTTAATCGATCAAAATTTTCATTGTTTGGCTCAATTTTTAGTTGCTTAAGTTTCCGCAACATTATTTCTTTACCTTCAGATGCTACTGTTTTCTTATTCTCCTTCAGCCCCTCTTTAATCTTGGAACGCGCCTTAGAACTTACAACGAACCTTAGCCAGTCTTCATTTGGCTTCTGTTTATCCGATGTTAGTACCTCTACCTGGTCTCCATTTTTTAATACATGATGGAGTGCAACCAATTTTTGGTTTACTTTCGCACCGAGGCAATGATTGCCAACTTCGGTATGAATTTCAAACGCAAAGTCCAGGGCTGTAGCTCCATAAGGAAGCCTTTTTAATTCACCCTTTGGGGTAAATACGAAAACTTCTTCATTAAAGAGATTGGAACGGAAGTCATCTACAAATTCCATTGCAGAGATGTCATTTGATTCCATCAATTCCCTCACCTTCGTAATCCATTGTTCAAGACCTGACTCCTGACCTGCACCGCTGCCTTTGTACTTCCAATGGGCCGCATATCCCTTCTCAGCTATTTCATCCATTCGCTTTGACCTGATCTGCACCTCTACCCAGGAACCATCGCTACTCATAACTGTCGTATGCAGCGATTCATAGCCATTTGCTTTTGGCGTACTAACCCAGTCGCGTAAACGATCCGGGTTGGGCTTATAAAAATCTGTAACAATAGAATAGACCTGCCAGAGAGCGGCTTTCTCCTGGAGATCAGGAACATTTACAATAATGCGAATAGCAAACAAATCGTACACTTCTTCGAATGGAATGTTCTGCTTATCCATTTTGCTCCAAATCGAATATGTTGATTTTGGTCTTCCTTTGATTACATACTCGAAATCGCACGCAGCCAATTCTTTGTGAATAGGTCTAATAAACCTTTTTATAAATTTGTCCCTCTCTTTTTTGGAAACCTCAATTTTTTCCTGAATTTCAAGGTATTTTTCAGTTTCAGTAAATCGCAGATATAAATCCTCCAGCTCTGATTTGATCGCATACAATCCCAGGCGATGTGCAAGAGGGGCATAAAGAAAAATAGTTTCAGAAGAAATTTTTAACTGTTTGTGACGAGGCATGCTGTCCAATGTCCTCATATTGTGGAGACGATCAGCCAGTTTTATTAATATTACCCTGACATCATGCGAAAGCGTAAGCAACATTTTACGGAAGTTTTCTGCCTGCTGTGAGCTGCCATAATCAAACACTCCCGATATTTTTGTAAGGCCATCAATTATTGAGGTAACTTTCGGACCGAACTCCTTTGCAATATCCTCAAGTTCAACATCTGTATCTTCCACTACATCATGCATCAAGGCTGCAACAATGGATGTAGTACCCAGGCCAATTTCCTCAACACAAATCTGTGCTACAGTTAAAGGGTGGAATATGTAGGGTTCACCTGACCTTCGTCGCATATCTTTATGCGCTTCCAATGCCAGGTTAAATGCCTTCCTTATTTGCTTAGAATCATCATCTTTTAAAAAAGGTTTCGCCCTGCGCAGCAACCGCCTGTATCTGCGTAGCAATTCCTTCTTTTCCTGTTCTTCGTCAATACCTTTCATTCCCAGTTAAAAAATTGATTCAAGTGGTTGGTAAAAATTAATATATACCTATCTTTGCAGTCCGTTTTTAAAGCCATGTTCAAGATTTATTATTTAAATCCACTGAAGGCGTAAAAGTGGCGGTGAAAAGCATGGATTCCCGATCACTCTTATTGGAGACCACTGCGGATGTGGCGATCCCGATAGTTATCGGGAGGTAGACGCCATTCCGAAATGCGGATGTGGCGAAATTGGTAGACGCACTAGACTTAGGATCTAGCGCCGCGAGGCTTGGGGGTTCGAGTCCCTTCATCCGCACAACCAACCCTTGATCTAACGCTTTTTTATGCATGATTAAGGGTTTTTTACTTTAAGATTAATCATTATAAATATAATTATACCGTCTTGGATATTTCATTAAATAAAAAGAACTCAACCGAAGGCTCTATTAAAATTAATTTAAATGCTGACGATTATCAACCAAAAGTTGATGAAAAAGTAAAAGAGTATGCAAAAAAAGCAAACATAAAAGGATTTCGACAAGGGAAGGTACCGACAGGCGTTATAACCAAAATGTATGGGAAATCAATTAAAGTTGAAGAAATCAATCACATGTTGTCGCATGCTCTGAATGACTATATCAAAGAAAATGATATACAACTTTTAGGAGAGCCCATTCCTGAACTTGATGTTATCAAAGAAATAAACTGGGAAACGCAGTCTGAATTTGAATTTGAATATTCCATTGGCACGGTTGATGAATTCAGCTATGACATCTCAAAAAAAGTTAAAATAAAAAAACACATCATCACTGTTGATGAAAAAACAATCAAAAAAACAATTGAAGACATTCAGAATCAATATGGGAAAATCAGTAACCCTGATAAATCGTCTGCCGGGGATGCACTTTATGGATCATTTTCCATCGAAGACAAGACGAACGACGCACTTCTTGAAATGGATGATGTAAAGAAAAAAGAGCAAAAGAAATTTACAGGATTGGGAAAAGACTCAGTTCTTGAGTTTGATTTACGTGCAACACTCAATGACGACATTGCTATTGCAAGAATTTTTTCGGTTACTGAAGACGTGGCAAAAAATCTGAAAGGGACGGTTACATTAACGGTAAAGAATATTAACAGGAAAGAACCTTCTGATTTAGACCAGGAATTATTTGATAAAGTGTTTGGGAAAGATGGAGTGAAGTCTGAGCAAGAATTTAAAGAAAAAGTAAAAGAAACCATACAGGGCAATTACGGACGAGAAAGTGACTTTTTGCTGAATAAAGATGTCCGGGATGCTATAATCAAAAAAACCAAAATGGACACACCCGATAAATTTCTGAAACGGTGGTTATTGCTTTCAAATGAAGGAAAAATATCAGAAAGTGACATCGAAAAAGATTACGAACATTATTTGAAAGACCTAAAATGGAACCTGATATCAAATAAGGTTTTTAAAGATTTTGACTTAAAGGTTGAGAATGATGATGTAATGAACGAGGCCAGAAACCAAATAATTGGACAACTGGGAGGCCCTGCAGTGGCTGATGTATATAAAGAGCAACTCGATGGAATTGTACAGAATTTCATACAGGCTGAAAATGGCAAGAACTATATGAACATCTTTAACCAGCTAAAAGACGGGCGAACATTAGAGGCCATTAGAAATAAAATATCTATCGCAGATAAAAAAGTTAGTTTAGACGATTTTAAAAAGATTGCAGAAGCCTGAAAAATACCAAATCTTAGTTGAAACAACCATTTTTCATATTTTGGCATCTTTTTCGTAGAAAACTTGTTAATATTGACGAGAGAAGAGCCTAAAACTCACAAATCCAAATGATATATAAAGACGAATTCAGGAAATACGCAATAAAAGACCAAAACATTGGCGGCAGCTTTGTAGATGGATACATCCATCAGATAGAAAGTATGACACGGTCGGTAATTGAAGAACGACCAACAAATTTCAGAGAAATTGACGTGTTTTCAAGACTGATCATGGATAGGATAATATTCCTGGGACTTCCAATTGATGATAATATTTCAAATATTATCACAGCACAACTTCTTTTCCTTGAATCAACGGATCCTAAAAAAGATATACTTGTATATATTAACAGTCCGGGCGGCTCTGTTTATGCCGGATTGGGTATTTATGATACAATGCAATATGTGAATCCTGATGTTGCTACCATCTGTACCGGGTTAGCTGCATCAATGGGTGCAATCATATTGGCAGGTGGAGCTGATGGAAAACGGTCTGCATTACCACATTCAAGAATAATGATCCACCAACCTATGGGAGGGGCGCAGGGCCCGGCATCGGATATCGAAATTACTGCAAAACAAATCATGATTTTGAAAAAAGAGCTTTATGAAATTTTATCGAAACATAGTGGCAAATCGATCGAAGATATTGAAAAAGACTCCGACCGGGATTATTGGATGAAATCTGATGAAGCAAAAGCATA
>CAZONK010000175.1:0-7184 GCA_964581095.1 uncultured Roseivirgaceae bacterium | reverse complement strand
ACTGTGGCACGGCCATAGATGTGCAGGATATACTGGCCCATCAACTGGAAGATGAAATCAAGCAAAAATTCCAGGCTCAGTTAGCCGAAGAAAAGAAGAAGTATGAATTGGAGTTTGAGAACCTGAACAAGGCAAAAGAAGATTTTGAACAAAAGAAAAAACAGGAAAATGAACTGTTTCAGGAACGCCTTGAGCAACAACTGAAAGAAGAAAAGAAGGCCATTGAAGAAAAGCTGAAAATCAAACTGCAGGAAGAGCAATCGGAGCAGTTCAAAGCCCTTCAAGCGGAACTAAACGAAAAATCAGAGCAGATAAAAGAACTCAACCGTACCAAAGCCGAAATAGAAAAATTGAAACGTGAGAAAGCAGAGTTGAAAGAGGCCGCGGAAACCGAAGCGCAGAAGAAGCTCAACGAAATCCTGCTTGCCGAGAAAGAAAAAATAAGAAAATCGGAAGAAGAGCGAAACGAATTGCGATTTAAAGAACTGGAAAAGCAATTGGAAGATCAGAAAACACTCACAGAAGAAATGAAACGAAAGCAGGAGCAGGGCTCCATGCAGTTGCAGGGGGAGGTGCAGGAACTGGCAATAGAAGAATGGCTGGCTGTCCAGTTTCCCTTAGTTTTGGTTAGTTCTAAGCATGCCATAAACTAATTCAGATCCTGAACCTAGCATCCCTGTGGGCTGGCTGTTAAGGATGACTATGTTGAGTGGATAATAAAGTGACTAATATTTGACTATTTTTCTATTCATTGTATTACCACTTAAATCTACAATTTTGATGGAATAGAGACCCTCCTTTAAATTCTCGAGTGATAGTTGAATTGAAACCCGGCCTTTTAGATCAATGGATTGAATCTTTTTACCCGAATTATCAAATATTGTCAGCGTTTTCATCGGTTTAGAATGAGCAATGGTTACCCTGTTTATTACAGGATTGGGATATACCAATACCCTCGTATTACCTAGTTCCTCGATGGAGGTTATTAAATTGAGGGATGCGAAATTTTCGTCCAGCCAGGCTGCTCGGTCCGTTATCCAGTCCTTCAGGTAGTCGATTTCATCAGCATAAGTGTCCCCTACGAAATTATTTGGCCAGATGTATTTTCCGAGTACATTCCATCGCTGAAAATTTCTTCGCTGAGGTTCTTCCAAAATCAATGCTACGGAATCTATGTAAGTATGGATGGCATCATCAGCAAAAGGGCCTTCGCGAAGTTCTGTCCATCGGTTTTGCATATTAGTTACAAATTCCGGATCGGCCATCAGACGCTTCCACCAGAAGGGTATTAACCAAAAATCCTGGTCACAAATGTTATTGAAATCCCAGGCCCACCCCGAAATGGAAGAACCGTCACAGTAGTTAGCATTTCCCCACGCAAGGTTAAAATCCCATATAGGGCCCAACGTAAGTTCACCTCCTTTACTGTCTTTGTCTTTATACAAAAATGTACTCAGTCGGTAGCCATCCACATTTCGGTTGAGTTCATTGATTATAGCAAAGTCAATAAATGATTCTTCATCAATAAATGCTTTGTAACCGGTTATCGGGTTACGAAAATCACTTCCTGAAAGGGCATTTTCAAATTCGGTAACATAGGATTCTATGTAGGCCCGCTGTTCGCTGGTAATATTTTTGTTTTTAGGATATTCAAACTGGAAAAAGATTACCTGGTCATCTTTGGTTTTTCGTGGCGGGTCGTACGGAGATGCCCATCCTTCTCCGCTGTTCGTACCGTCAAACTTGTCAAGCTTAACTATATATCCACCGGTAAGGTCGTCACCATTATTTTCAGTTTCTGTGAGTTTGCTTATATCAACCCTGTTTTTATCACGTTTGATTTTTTCCATGAGCACATAAACGCCCTTGTATCCGTTGTTGATAATCAATTCTATATAGCGGAACCTGGAACCATACCATCCTGTTCTGCTCCATAATTCAAATGTGAGTACATTTCGCATAAGCGATTTATCAGAATAGGGCCCGTGCAATACCCAGTCTTCTTCTGCGGGTAGTCCTAAAAGGCTTGCAGAGGTGTCCTGTTCGACACCAGTCCAAAGTTCAATGCCATAGTTTTTTTTGTCGAATAGTGCCTGGCTTGAAGAACCACGCAGCTCAATACCAATATTACCGTCATAATCATTGAAAGGATCGGTTGTGTGGTTATAGCTGCCATTGTCATTTGCTATGATGCCCATTGTAGCCGGTATTTTAGGCTCATTAACGATTGTACCCCCTGATGTATTGATAATTACAATGGGAAGCCTTGTGGAATCGAGCACAACCTGCGCAGTTGTGACAAACGGAAGAAAAACAATAAAAAAGAGTACTATTATGTAACGATCTGTGTTTTTTCTCATATCTCTCAGCGGACCAACAACAGCTACAAAAATAAATGATAATTGCATGAATTCAGTGAAATCAGTTAGAATTCAAATTAGGGGAATTGTTGTAATACCCTGGTGATGGTTGTACATCCTGATTGGGGTTATAATGAGTTATGCGTAAAGATTAATTCACAAAATGTACAGGGGTCACTTGGTCATATTGAGGCAACATGGAATCGGCTGGTTCCCGATTGGCCGTTCCAATATTCATTTCTGGACAGTCACTTTGAAGAACTTTACCGGTCTGATCAGCAAATGACTTCTGTAGTTAGTATTATGGCGGGATTAGCAATACTCATAGCGTGTATGGGGTTGTTTGGCCTGTCATCCATTACAACCGAACGCAAAACAAAAGAAATAGGAATATGAAAGGTACTGGGCGCCTCCCTTTTGGGAATTACCGTTCAATTATCCAAAGGTTTGCACTTTTGATTATGATCGCATTTGTTATTACAAGTCCTTTCACATACCTGCTGCTTCAATCCTGGCTTACCGGATTTGCCTATAGAGTTGATATTAATCCAATGTTGTTCATTGGTGGTTGTATTATCGCTTTTGTAATTGCAATGGGAACCATCGCCTACCATACAATTCGCTCAGCCCTCAGAAATCCTGTACATACGCTTCGATATGAATAATGGATTTAGAATGTAAGAAACAGGCAACATCCACTCAATTATTTTATTTTAAAGAGCTTTAAAAATCACTTAGAATATAGGATTGATATGTAAGTTTGCTTTATGCCGCATTTTTTACGTGGTCCAGGACTTCTTTTCTGTTTCTTTTTATCAACAATTTCACTTGCCCAGGTGAATTTGTCGGGCAAGGTGGTTGAGGAAGAGTCGTTGGAACCGTTGCCATATGCAACTGTAGTATTATCAGGTACAACAAAAGGAACTGTAACCAATGTGGATGGGTTTTTCTCCATTTTGGGAATTCAATCTGATACTTTATCGCTGGTTGTGAGTTACGTAGGCTATGAATCGCTTATTGTGCCTGTAAATATCAGCAGTATGCAGGATTTGTTGATTATCAAACTAAAGCCGTTGTCATCGCAACTACAGGAGGTGATAATATCTGCAAATGTCTATAAAATTATGAACGCCTCTTCAGGTGTAAGTGTTGCCTCTGTATCTCCAAGGCAGTTATCTTTGCTCCCGAGCATTGGTGAAACTGATATTTTTCGTTCACTGCAATTACTTCCGGGAGTGAGCGGTACGAATGAAAGCTCGTCCGGCTTGTATGTACGTGGAGGCACCCCCGATCAAAACCTGGTATTACTTGATGGTATGACAATTTATAAAGTTGATCATTTCTATGGATTTTTCAGTGCTTTCAATTCCAATGCGGTAAAGGATGTACAACTTTACAAAGGTGCTTTTCCTTCAAAGTATGGTGGCAGGCTTTCGAGTGTGGTTGATATGACTGGAAAGACGGGAAGTTTTGAAAATTTCAGGGGAGGGGTGAACCTTACCCTGCTAAGTGTGGGGGGTTATGTGGAAATTCCGCTTTTTAATAAGTTTTCTCTGTTTTTAGCCGGCAGGAGGAGTTTTACCGATGTACTACAAAGTGGCCTCTATAATTCTATTACAGATAAAATTACAGGAGATGGCAGCATTCCGGGCCTGGATGATCGGTTCAATGTAACCACTCTTGAGCCTACTTTTTATTTTTATGACTGGAATAGCAAGATATCTTACAAACCAGGTGAGAAAGACATACTATCACTGAGTTTTTATAGCGGGAAAGACTATTTGGATAAATCCAGGACCATTGACCGTGCTATTACGGATGATATATTTGTAGATGCCCGCATTGATGAAATAACAGATTGGGGAAACCGGGGTATTGCAGGAAAATGGTCGCGGCAGTGGGGTCCGAAACTGTATACTTCACTTCTGTTAACCGGATCGGAGTATTTTAGTAAATATGACCGGAATGGTTTTCTCGAGATTTCCATACCCTCGGAAGATTCTATTTTATTTTCAGGTAGTCAAAATACTTTTGAGGACAACAAAGTACGTGACCTTACATTTCGTTGGGATGGTGAATGGCAGTTTGCAAGCAGCCATAAGCTGGATTTTGGAATCTCTACAACCCAAACTGACATTCATTATGTAAGTACCCGAAATGATACGATCACAATCCTCGCGCGGGACCAGGTTGCCAATTACTCATCTATCTATTTTTCTGAAAACTGGAAACCAGCGGAAATGCTGAGCCTTTCAGCAGGGTTGCGTGTGTCAGACTATGATTTCAGTAATGAATTACTAATAGAACCCAGGTTATCAGTTATTTATAACTTAACAAACAAACTAAAACTTAAAGGTGCTTATGGCCGGCATTACCAATTTGTAAACCGGATTATTAATGAAAATATAAGCGAGGGGTCAAGGGAGTTCTGGTTGCTTGCAGATGGTGACCAGGTTGAAATAAGCAAAGCGACACACTACGTGGCAGGGATCGCATATGAACTTGATAATTGGTTGTTTGACATTGAAGGGTACTATAAACCAATGGAAGGGCTTTCAGAATTTTCATTGCGTTTTCGCCGTGGAATAGAAATTGATGCTGATGAGTTGTTTTTTACAGGGGATGGCATTGCAAAAGGCATCGAATTTCTTGTTCAAAAAAAGCAGGGGATGTACACAGGTTGGATCTCCTATACACTGGGTCGGGTGATGCATACATTTGACGCATTTAATGATGGGCAGGAATTTCCGGCTTTGCACGACCAATTGCATGAATTAAAGTTGGTGAATTCTGTTGAATACAATGAGTGGACTTTTGCAGCAACCTTTATTTATGGCTCAGGAAAACCATACTCTGAGCCCGAAGGGCATTATTCAATAGCTCTATTAGATGGGCGCGAATTTAATTATGTGGCTATTGGCAGCAAAAATGGATCACGATTACCACCTTACCACCGGTTGGACTTATCGGCACATCTGAAATTACCATTTGAAAAAGTAGTTGCGGATATAGGAGTTTCAATTTTCAATTTTTACAATCGGAAAAATGTGTGGTACTACGAGTATGATTTTAGCCAGGACCCTGTATTGATTACAGAAGTAAATTATCTTGGATTCACGCCAAATGTTTCCTTAGCAATAACATTTTGAAAGATTTTAAATTAAATATTGCCTGTTTAGTACTTTCTGCAATTCTGTTCTGGAGTTGCGACAACTCTCAGACACCCTTGTCGGATAATTTTGTAATTGAAGGATTTATTTTTGCCAACGAGCCAATAAATAATATTAAAATTAAGAAAATCAACCCGCTAATTTCAAATGATTCTGCCGATCAGGTTGACGAGCCCATTCCGGATGCATTGGTTATTTTATCCGATGGTGATAATGAAATTATACTTGATTTTGATTCAAAAACCGGAAAGTATGGCACTCAAAACCCGGACTTACAAATCATATCCGGCAATACCTATTTTCTTGAAGTTACCGTAGGTACACGAAAAGCTACTTCTGAAACAGTAGTCCCTGATAATCCTGATGGTGTCAGGCTTTCAGCCGATTCGATTTTTATTCCTGAATTAAAGCTTAACCTTGGATTACGTGATGAAATCATTCAATTATTCAGTGATGCAAGAATTGCACTGCAATGGGATAATCCTTCGGATGAAAGTTTTTATGTGGTAATTGAAGAACGTGTAAATGAAGTTGACTTTGATGCCATATTGCCTCCTGAAGTTCCGGCAGATGCAAGGGAACTTCTTGATAGTTTTCGTTTTATTTCAGAGCCAACTGAGGAGACTTCCTTTGACATTATTGGGGTTGCATTACAAACATATGGTTTACATGTAGCTAAAGTTTATAAAGTGAACAAGGAGTATGAAGACCTTTTCAACAATCTTGAGCAGGATTCAAGGGACTTGAATGAACCCCCATCTAACATTACCGGTGCACTCGGTATTTTTACTGCATTTGCTGCTGATAGCGTATTTTTTAAAATTGTGAAATAATATAAATGTTTTGAATATACGATGCGTTATCGTATATTTGGGATATGAAAGTTACCGCAATAATTTCTGATGAGTTGATTGAGCGTGTAAGGCGCATATCCGGTGGAAAAAATATTACCGAAAGCTTAATAATCGCTATAGAAGAGTATCTCAAGCAAAAAGAAATTTCTTATTTGATGGATAAGGTAAGTAATGAATCATTGATGTTAAATGAAGATGTCACTGCTTATAAAATCAGGAAGATCAATCGTAAAAGATGACGGTTGTTGATACCTCGGTCTGGATTGAATACTTAAGAGGTAATAAACAAGTTTCTGACATATTAATTAAAATGCTTAATAGCCGGAAGGTAATGGCTATAAGCGCTGTATTCGGAGAGCTTTTGCAGGGAGTACAAAATACAAGGGAGAGAGCAGTGGTTTCCGGGTTCTGGGAAAATTTACCCAAACAAACTGAAGAAGATATATTTATTAAAGCGGGCCGATTGTCAAATGAATTCAAGTTAATAAACCAGGGGGTCGGATTAATTGATTGTTATATCCTGGCGTTTGCAATGCATTATGATTGTGAACTGTGGACGTTGGATAAGAAGTTGCTCAAAGCGATGGATAGAATTGAGCAGGGCTAACTACGTACTACGTAGGTTCCACAATATTGATCAGTGACATACCCTGCTGTCATGAATTTATTTCAGAATCTACAATTCCGCGGGTTTTAAATAAAATGCAGAAATAAATTCGGCATTGCAATATTTTTTGCTTTACATCGCCTTTCACAATTTAATAGGAATAGTATGGAACTTGGGAAATTTATGAAGAAAC
>CAZONK010000174.1:0-7265 GCA_964581095.1 uncultured Roseivirgaceae bacterium | reverse complement strand
TTTATCTTTTGCGATTTCGGCATACTCACCAACTTTTTCATTCAACTCTTTTGTGAATTTTCCGAACTTGTCCTCAGAAGCCTTCAATAATTCGTCCTTGAATTTATCCGCTTCTTTCGACAATTTTTTGAGTGTTTTTTTGCCACTTTCAGGTGCTAATAAAAGACCTGCAACTGCTCCCACAACCGCACCTATTGCTACGCCTGTAATGAAATTAACTGTACCCTTCATTTTTCCTCCTATTTAAATGATTACTATTATTTTATTTGGTTAATATCCATCTATAATATACGAATTCTTGCGCATAATTGTGACAGTTTTTATCGATAAAATGCAAAATAATTTATTGAGTGCAGAAATAATGCTGCAAGATTGTTAGTTGTGCCTTTAATTTATCGAAATTCAACTGGTTGTTTTATCCAAACAGTTGATTCAGAATGTCTTTTGCCTGATTTAACCGGAGCCTCGGGCCGAACTGTGAAACTACTTTTGAAGAAGCAAGGCTTGCGATCTTACCGGCTTGTGCATACGTGTGACCATGTGTTAACCCATATAAAAAAGCTCCTGCAAACATATCACCCGCACCATTGGTATCAATAGCCATGATCTTATAGGGCTCAATGTCAATAAATGTATCACCATCCCAGATTATAGCGCCATTTTTACCTAGTGTGATAGCAAAAGATTTAGCATGCTTTTTCAACTCTTCCCGCGCTTCCATTAAAGAACTTTTGCCGGAAAATACTTTTGCTTCTTCTTCATTACAAAATAAAAGATCAACACCATTCCCCACTACTGCTTCCATGTTTTCACGAAAAAAATTAATCATATTAGGATCCGAGAAAGTCAGCGAAGTTTTAACACCGTTTTTCCCGGCTATCTTTTTTGCATACATCATAGCTTCATGGCCCGAGGGTGATGCGACAAGATAACCTTCGATGTATAAATATTTGGAATCTTTCAGTGCTTCCTCGTCAATCTCCTCTGTTGAGTATTCCTGGGTAATCCCCAGAAATGTATTCATCGTCCGTTCTGCGTCCGGGGTAACCATTACCAGGCATTTCCCTGTTATTCCATCTGCCAGGTTGCCGTTTTGAAGATTGCTGCTCACTCCTGCCTCTTTAAGGTCATTCAGATAAAAATCACCAAATTCATCTTTTGCAACCTTACATGAGTAAAATGCTCTTCCCCCAAACTGACTTACAGCAATCATACTATTTGCAGCAGACCCTCCACTTTGTAATTTCGCTTTCTCCCGGTCAATATCTCTCATCAATAGTTCCTGACGTTCTTCATCAACCAGGGTCATCAGGCCTTTATCAATACCATTTTTAACAAAAAAATCATCACTTACTTCAAATTCAAAATCAACAAGTGCATTACCAATACCATAAACGTCAAACTTCTTCATCTTTTTGTTTTTTGAGGTCGGCAAATATACACCATATTCAATCGTACAAAGAAGAAAATGAACACTGAACTTCAACGTGGATATTATTGTTATGCGTTATTAAATTTGCAAATACAAAATGGAGAATATTTCAATCGAATTAGATAATACAAATTTTGGTGAAGTTGTACTTCAATCAGCAATTCCAACTGTTGTATGGGTTTGGGCGTCATGGTGCCACAATTGTAAATCAATGGAGCCATTTTTTGATAAAGCTGCAAAAGAGAATAAGGAAAAGGCCGTTTTTCATAAGCTGAAAGCCGATGATAACCGTGAGCTTGCAAAAAAATACAAGGTGCTTGGTGTACCAACATTGCTATATTTTAATCACGGTGTCCTGCTAAAACGTAAAGTTGGCATAAAGGATGATCGCACAATTACCAGATACCTCGAGCCCCTTCTGGAAATGACTAAAGAAGCTGCAAAGTCAGATGAACTGACAGGCTATTTTCGATGGCCGTTTAAAAGGAAAAGTTGAAACAGTTTGCAGTTAGCAGTTTACAATTTTAAAATTTTCTGGATTCGAATTCGGATTTTTTCCTTCGCCCTCCGGGAAATTTATCAAAAAAGTTATTTCACAGAAGCCCACAAAGGATTTAGGGAGGATCACTTGGATCTTCCATCAGAAATCAATAATAATCTCCGTTATTGTTCTGAACCCTGACATTTCGCAAAGTATCGGATCAAAGTGTGCGATTAATAAAGCGGATCGCACCAATTGAGGGTAAAGAATCTATAATTGTCAAAATCATCTGGATTTTTCGAATTTAGTTTTTCGGATTTCGGATTTTTTTATTGGGATTTAAATTTCCTCTGAATGTGAATGACACAATTACTTATCCTTTGGTGTTGTCATGTAAGGAATTTCAACACCAAGCCCAATTGACAATGCCCTGTCAGGATAATCTGTGATAATGCCATCAACCCCTGCATCTACCATTTCTCGCATATCTTCAATCTCATTAATAGTCCAGGGGATAACTTTCATTTTTTTAGCATGGATTGATTTGATTTCGTCCTTATGAAGTAATTTAAAGTAGGGGCTATAAACATCAGGGATAAAACCAAGATCACTAATATTTGCATCAATGGACTTTGAATTTGCCACAAGTGCTGCAAGTTTTATATCAGGATAGTGTTCATGCCAATACCTGAGTACCCGAAAATCAAACGATTGAATAATTATCCGGTCAAAATCAAGGTATTTATCTATCAATTCATAAACTAAGGTTGAAAATTCCGGTATTTCAGGATGGTTGAGGTTATCGCCTTTTTCGGAGCTTTTAATCTCAATATTGTACTGGACAAGATATCCTGTTTCTCCTTTGATGTGTTTTTCTACCGCCTTGATTACATCTGAAAGCAGAGGTTTAGAAACCGGATAGTTACTTTGCAGCGGAAAATCAGGATGTTTTTTTGATCCGCAATCATATTTTGAGATGGTTGTATAATCAAGTTTGTAAATATTATGGTCATCAATGCGTTCATTTTCAATGGTATTCCCCAATTGATCAAGGCAAAATTTTGACGAAAAATAGTGATCGTGTGAAACAATCACTTGTTTGTCAGCACTAATGACTATATCCATCTCAATGGTAGTAACTCCTAAATCCAGCGCTTTTAGAAAACCCGGGATAGAATTTTCAGGCAATAAGCCACGGGCTCCACGATGGCCCTCGAGGTCAAATCCCTGTGCTGCAACTTTTTGGGGTGTCAATACCATCATTGAGATGAACAGGATAGATAATATCAGTGTAAATTTGTGTATCATAGAAATTAAAACATTGATTTTATAATGACGAAATTAAAGTTGTTTTACACGGTATTTTCAATATTACTGTTTTTTCAAATAATGAACCTTACGTTTAAATTTTTTAACCCCTATTACTTTGGTTTGGTATTTGTAGGGCTTCTTGTAGCTGCTACCACAGTTTTAGGATTTTATGGAGGTATTAGAAAATTTGTTTTGGTAACCTTTGCCACAGTTAGTCTTCTTCTTGTTGGAGCGATGTATTTTATTGTATGGAATTAATGGATAGAAGTTTGAAGAAATTGGTGTTTGTGCTGGTGGTGTTTACCCTTTATTCCTGTCATGATCCGGAAGATGTGGAATTTGTAAGTATTACGAATGTGAATGTGACAGGCACTGAGGGAAGGTTTATAATGGTGAATGTTGATGCGATACTATTTAATCCAAACAAGGTAAAAGGAAAAGTTAAATCTGTTGATATTTCAGTTTTATATAAAGACAAAGAAGTTGCACTGGTTAAGCAAGTGGAAGTTACCCGGGTAAGTGCAAATTCAAATTTTTCAGTACCACTTGAAATGGCGGTGGATATGGATAAAATAAACAACGATATTTTTAGTAGCCTGAGTTCAATCTTGTCAAACAAAGGGATCAAATTGCGTTTTGTGGGTGATGTTAGAGTTAGTATTCACGGCATTGCTTATAAAGTTCCTGTTGACTATGTTGAGAGTATAACTTTCTGATACTTAGAATTAAATATAATTTCTATTTTATTTTGACTGGGGTATCTATTTTAGCTCCATTATTTATTTTATGCTAAAATGGAACAAATTGATAATGTAAATCAGTATGCTGTAGCAGCCTGGAACCTTGTGCTGGCTTATGGCCCAAAGGTTGTATTGGCAATTGTCACCCTGATTTTTGGTTTGTGGGTTATTGGAATGATAACCAGGGGAATGCGAAGACAATTGGAACGTAAAAAAATTGATCCCTCTTTATCGCCATTTCTTACAAGCCTGTTTTCCAATCTCTTAAAAGTACTCCTGGGATTAAGCATTCTCAGTATGGTGGGCGTAGAAGTCACCTCCTTTATTGCTATATTGGGAGCTGCTTCCTTTGCCGTAGGACTAGCTTTGCAAGGAAGTCTTCAAAATTTTGCTGGTGGTGTCATGATTTTGATCTTTAAACCTTTTAAAGTTGGTGATTATGTAGAGGTAGCCGGTTATGCAGGATCAGTAAAAGAGATACAAATTTTTAATTCTATCCTTACAACCCCCGACAATAAAACAATTATTATACCCAATGGTACTGTATCCAATTCGGCGATGATCAATTATTCTAAAGAAGCTACCCGTCGTGTAGAATTTACTATAGGCATTGGTTATAGCGATTCCATAAAACAGGCAAAAGAGATATTATTAAAAATAGCACATGCTGATACACGTGTTCTACCTGATCCTGAGCCCTTTGTAGGTGTAGCGGAATTAGCAGAGAGCTCTGTAAATATAAAATTTCGTGTTTGGGTAAATAGTGGTGACTATGGGGCCTTGTTTTTCGATTTTAATGAAACAATTAAAAATGAACTGGATGCAGCCGGCATTTCAATTCCATTCCCACAACGGGAAGTTACCCTGGTGAAAGAATAATAAGTTAAATTTCCTATCTGATGAAAAAGATTTCGATTTTATGTGTCATACTGTTAGGCACTTTACATATATATGCTCAGGAAACTCAACCTGTAGATACAAGCTACTGGAAAACAGGTTTAAAGGGCATTTTTGGAATAAACCAATCCAGTTTTTCCAACTGGCAGGCGGGCGGTGAAAATTCCTTAGCATTTAATACATTGATGGAGTTTACGGCCGACTATAATCAGGGAAGGAGATCATGGACCAACAGGATAAAGGCCGGTTACGGATCGATCAATCAAAAATCAACAGGTTTTCGCAAAACGGACGACGTATTGAGTTTTGAAATAAAATATGGATACAGGTTTATTGAAGAAAAACCCCAATGGCTTTGGTCCACAGCCATCAACTTTTTGACCCAGTTTGCTGACGGATACAATTATCCGAACGATTCGGTTAAAATTTCAACGTTCATGGCACCGGGATATTTTCTTATTGATACTGGAATTGAATATAAAAAAGGCGATTTTTTCTCTGTTACCTTATCCCCCCTTGCAGGCAAACTCACTTTTGTAAAGGATGATTTGCTTTCAGCATCTGGCGCTTTCGGAGTGACACCAGGTGAGCAATTTCGTTCTGAATTAGGTACTTCTTTCAGACTTAATTACAAAAAGGAGATTATTAAAAACGTCAATTACACTACCGGGTTGGTTTTATTTACAGAATACAGTGAAAAATTTGGAAACATCGACGTTTTTTTCTCAAATCTTTTTGTTTTTAAAATCAATAAATTTTTTGCCACAACCCTCTCCTTTGATTTTATATATGACGATGACATTCCTATCCCTGAATTTGATGAAGAGGGAAATTTAATTGGAGAAGGCCCCAAACTTCAGTACAAGCAAGTACTGAGCCTGGGTTTGACCTTAAATTTACCTGGCGAAAAATCTGATTAATTGGGGGTCCACTTTGTCACCTGGTTTGAGTTGGGAGGTATTGACTGTAAATAGGCAAAAATTGCTTTGAGGTCATCATCTTCCATTCCGCTGTACATCATCCAGGGCATCGCTGTAATGAAATCTCCTTCATCCACCCTGGGAACTACATACGATGAATCTTCGTAGAGATTGAACCGTGAAACAAATTGCTCCTCCGTCCAGGTACCAATTCCGGTTTCCATATCGGGGGTTAAATTTGCAGGCCGCACGATTCCCCAGGGCATTTTAAATTCGTGGCCACCAGCCATATACATCCCTTCAATGGGTTCTCCCTGTACAAAAGGAGTATGACAATCCGAACAAGATGCCATAGTGAGAAGGTAATTACCATACTCAACCCTGTTGGATTTGTCAGGTATGGGTTGCAGATTCGCCTCCTGAGGAATGGTATTAATAATGATATTCATTGGGAAATCAGGAATGGAACCGGCTGTTGTATTTTCAATCGGTTCCAGGGATCGCAGGTAAGCGATTACCGAATAGATATCTTCACGATCAAGATTTCGATAATTTGAATAGGGCATTACAGGGAAAAGAGCGCTTCCATCTTTACTTACACCGGTAGTAATGGCCCTGAATATTTCACCATCCGACCAGTCTTTTAATCGGTAAGGGGTAATATTTCGAGAATAAAAAACACCGGGGAACCCCATATTTTGATCAAACCTCTCTCCGCCGGCTCCTTCAGTACCTGGTTTTGGCGGCCCAGCCAAAAGAGACCAGTCACGTGTAGCATGGCAATCCATACACAAGGCAACTTTATTGGCAATATAATCCCCACGCTCAATGCGTTCGGGAGTAATTTCAATAGTGATTTCGGGCGCATCTCCCACATCAGGAAGACCGAATTTGACGTAAGAAATTGAGCTCGCCATGAATATCGCCACAACGATTAAAATGATCAAAAAAATTCGTTTCATTGGTATTGGTGGTTTGGTTAGATTACAAATTAGTAAAATTGTGTTTAAACTTCAAAATTTAATTTATGTACAAGTGATTCCAGGTACTTTTTCTTTTTTACTATTCATCTTTTCCAATCCGCAGCACGTACTTACAAATAAGTTGGAGGGTCACTGGTTTGTTATAGAAGATTATACTACAAGTAAGCGTACGGAATGGGACAAAGTATATTTTTTTGAATCTTGCAGGAAAGAAACTGCAACACAATTAAAATGTCAGGGTTTTTACGGTTGGGTTGACCGGCCCGGGGTTGGAGAAAATGTGCTTGATAAGAACTATTTTCATTACGGTATCTCCAAAGAAAAAGATACAGGAAATGGATTTCGAGTATTATTTCTGCACGATGAACAATTTTATTTCAGGCTGTGGCCAAAGAAAGGTAAATTGGAAATAATTGATTCTATAAGTATGAACGTTGTAATGGTATTGGAAAAATTCAGTTAAAAAAATTGCAATAATGGCATAAAAAAAAGTGCTACTGG
>CAZONK010000173.1:0-7322 GCA_964581095.1 uncultured Roseivirgaceae bacterium | reverse complement strand
AGCGCATCCTGCCAGGTTTCATCCGCATCCCATCGGGAGCCAACATACACATCTTTGGTCTTAAGATGCTTGATATAAAACTTATAAACAGGAGCCTCCGTAGGAATATTCCTCAGTATAGTTTTCCCATTTTTTTGTTTTACCGTAATATAATCGGATACACCTTCCTCAATATCGTAATCCAGAAGGTATTTAATGCCCAACCCCGATGTGTGAAGTAAATACACAACATACGAATATCCCTGGTTCAGCAAAGCCTGCTCATCAACAGGTGATGATGACAACCCATATTCAAACGGATATTCTTTAAGCAATTCTGCCAATTGATTATTATTTGCTTTTGCTTGCAAATTAGCCTCTTCAGCTTCTTTGGCAATATTTTTATTAATGATACCACCCGGCCTGTCGTTGGGAATAATCGCAAATGGAAAAGGTACAAAAGCAATTTTGTCAGAATTTAAGCTGTTGGAATAAGTTTCAGCCCTGCGTCCCGTAATCAGATCAATGTCCCTGAATAGTTCGGGATAATCTACCATCATAAGGTTTTCTTTTACCAGACGTTGTTTGCTGGCCCCTTTGGAGATTTTCGACAAGGCTTTGTCCAAAGACTTATTTTGTGTTTTCCAGGCTATTTGCCCATTGTTCATTAGTGTTGGCCCGCCATTGAAATCTGTTACAAGGATCACAAACCTTCGTGATTCCTTCCCCTTAATTTTTACATTCAGATCATTAAGTAAAATGAGATTTTCGATTCCTCTTGCCTTCATTTCAGCAGCAAAAGATTTACGGACTTCGATCCCTGAAATTACATCCTCCATAAAGTAATATGCGGCAGCATCAATGCCGGTTTCTTTAAATACTTTTTGTGCTTCTTCTGCCATGGGTTTCCAATCAGACCTTATGGATGATACTTTACTTTCTGGTGGTAAAGTCATCAATACTACCGATTTGGTAGAAAGAAGGTTATCTGGTAAATCATTTTTAAAATCAAGAAACCGAATACCTGCAACGTTTATTTCAGGTTCATCATTCTGAGCAAATGCAAACAAAGGAATTATGGCCAAAGTGAGTAATAACGATACCTTTCTCATATTAATTTTGTTAATAAAAATGATTTTTTTATGTAATTTATTCGCCAATAAAAATAAAAGATCCCCAATAATAGGTACGACCATAGGTTTGTTTCATGTGATCTTGTGCTTTGTCAAACGCCTCTCGTTTGCTTTTATTTTCCAACAACCAGTAGAAATAAAACATGTTCATAAATTCAATTTCATATTCAGCCTCCGTGGTCCACATACTCATTATAACGGATTTTGCTCCGGCATGGAGAAACGCCCTTTCCACTTGCTCAATGGCATGAGCGTTTTGAACGATTCCAAGTCCTGTTTCGCAGGATGATAAAAACACCAGTTCGGTTCCGTCGAGTTGAAGATTGGCGATCTCAAAGGCGGTCAATACCCCGTCATTGAGTGTGGAGGGTAAAAAATTTCCATCCAGATAATCCTGGCTTCCTGAAAACAGTAAACCTGAATGAAGCAGCAAATTATCCTGAAACAACTCTGGATTATGCTCGTCATCTTCCATAAAAAAACCGTGTAGTGAAAGATGTAGTGTGAAAGGGTTTACCAATTCTTTAATTTTCCCTTCAACCGATAATTCTCCGGAAAACATGTGGATACTTAACCCCATGGATTCATAAAGGGATTGAAGCAAATCAATTTCATGTCCTTTTAATTCATTGTCATATAATAGTTCATTCCATTGGGTGTGTTGTTTTAATTTTTCACGCATGCCGGACATGCCCGACTCTGATACTTCTGAACTAAAAAACAAATAATCCCTTTTTACATTATAATTATTCCCGGGAAGGTGTGGCTTAGCATTTCCAAAAATAAATACTTCCCTTTTTTGATCCTTCCCATTTTTTTTGATCAACAGTAAGTCACTGGTACTCCCAACCCTTCGAATATGTTTTTCATCATTAAGAAACTCTTCAGTTTGGGTATTTCTCAGAGTAAGCAAATTTATTTGACGGAATGCCCCATCAGGGGAAATCACGATTCTGTCATATGCATCGAAATACTTTTTCACCGGGCCCCAATACATTTCATATGAGTAGTCATCGGCAAACCTGTGTTTGATACCGCTTCTGAAATACGTAAGATATTTATTTTCAAGTAGATTACCGTGTTTCACTATTGCTACCTGTGGTGCTTTTTCAGAATTATCATAAATAATGAATGCATAATGAAGGGAATCCAAAAATTTACCTCCCGAATGTGGTGAGTAATGTCTGTATCTTAATATTTCTACCGCGGCCTGACCCGGCTCCAACACATTTTTTATATCTAGCGGATCAGGTATAAAAACTCCAAATTCTTCAGGAGTGATTCCGGCTTTTTTCAAGAAGCTTTGTTTAATTTTATCAACAAATTTTTCATCTTTTCTAATCTCACCAATACCTCCCGGAATAGCGCTTACCGGTTGGTTGTATAAATAGTATAGTTCCTCCAGACCATTTCGTAATGTCAGAAAATTTTTGTCATTTTTATACTTTTCATTTATTTTATTATGCTGTAAAACCAATTCATTGAAGATAATTTTAAATTTCAAAAGGTGACTCGCTAATTCTTCTTGATTTTCGGTTTCTTCAATCAAAGTAGTGAATTTCTCAAGCATTATTCCTATCTGGTTAAACATGGCTGTATTTTCCTGAATGCTCCAGATAATGGAAAAACGATTGTATTGGCGTATATATTCATCAAATACCTGCGCATACAATAAACCTGCTTCATTGAATCGGCCTTTTTCCCACTCAAGGTCTGCCATTACAAGTACCGAATTCAAATAATGCCGATTATACTTACCAAATACCCTTGCCTCTCGTTTTAGGGCCTCATCAAGTACCAGGAATGCGGAATCAGTTTGGTTATTCTGTAAATAAAATTTGCCCAGGAATCCCTCAGCGGCAACATATAAATCACTTTCATTTCCTACATCCTCTTCTATTTTACTTAAAACTATTTTCTGAAGATTTAGAGCCTCTGCAAAATTCCCTGTCTGGCTAAAATACATAGCCTGCCCCTGTAGATTGGTAACCTCATTTTGCCGGTTTGCCTCTGGATTTAATCCGATCAATCCATCCACCTCCGTGTAGATATCAAAGGCTTTTCTAAAGTCTCCAATTGAATTATAAATACCCGCTATTTGAAGAATAATGTCAATGGTTCTTGGGTCATTAAACCCATAACTGGTTTCATAAATTAAACGTACCTGGTTGAATCCTATGATAGCTGCCAGATTATTTTCCAGGTGTGCATCTGATGATGCTTTACGGAATTTTAAATCCGTGAAATGAATGTCGTTCTGTATACCACTAATATCAGATACTATTGCATCTGCATTTTCGAGTAAATCCAGGGCAATATTATATTCCCTTTTCTGATAGTAAATAAATGCCAGGTCTGATAAAAGCCAGGCATACTCTTTACTTTCAGAATTTGTAGTACTCAATAACTGAAGTAAAACCGATTTGGCTTCAGAGTACCTTCCTTTCGCAATAAATTCCAGGGATTGAATATGTTTTAAAGAATCATATCCAGGTGTGTTTCCGATATTATATCCTGAATAAGCATATCCGGCAATCGGTAACAGGGCCACCAAAATCAGGACTGGGAATATATTGGGTAATCGAATCAGCATTTGTTCAAATGCCCTTTTAAGAATATAGTTTCAATAGATTAATTAATAATATTAGTTAAAAAATCAATTGATTTGCATCGTAGTGTGAAATAATTCAAGCAATTTATGGATAGTTCTTCTCTAATGGCTTTAATCAAGGGTCGAAGGTCTGTTTTTCCAAAAAATTACACGGGGAAAAAAGTGCCCGAAAATGTAATTGAAGGTATGTTGGAAGCGGCTAACTGGGCCCCCACCCATAAACTAACTGAACCCTGGCGATTTGTTGTTTTTGAAGGCGAGGGTTTAATTCAATTCGCTGATTTCCAATCTGAACGATATAAAAAAGTATCAGAAAGGCTGGGAAATTTTAATCGTGTGAAATTCGATAAACTTAAATCCAAACCGATGTTATGCAGCCATATCGTCGCTATCGGAATGCGACGAAATGAAATGGTACCCGAGATTGAAGAAACCTGTGCAGTAGCCTGTGCAGTACAAAATATGTTGCTTTATGCCACCTCCATGGGAATCGGGGCCTACTGGAGTACGGGAGGGGTAACTTATGATAAGGAAGCGAAAGGTTACTTTGGCCTGGATAAAAAAGACCGGTTGCTGGGATTCCTGAATATCGGTATGGCTGATGTAATTATTGGAGAAGGGAAAAGAAAACCAATTGAAGATAAAGTCAGATGGGTAAGGTAGATTTTTGCCGGATTGACTAATCTTTAAAGATGATCAACTCCCACCGAAATGCCCACCGCCACTTTAGGCTATAATTCTTGATACCCGCGCCTTCAAGGATTTCCTTCCAGTCGCTTTTCAAAAATCCACGGGCCACCGAAAGCGGTGCATCTTCTATCACCATATTGGATTTAGAGAAGGCTTTTGTTAACAAGCCAATTGACTTATACGCAAGTGCGTGCCTATGCAAATCATTAATAATAATTCCTGTTGATACCTGCTGATACCATTGCTGGATCAGGAAAACAAGTTGGTTGTTCGTAAAATGATGCGTAAAAAGTGTTGCCAGTATAATATCAAATCTCCTTTTTGCAAATAATGGTTCAAAAATATTTCGTGCGATGAACTCAATCCCAAGTTCTCCGTGTTTTTGCTCTGCATACCTGATCACATTACGATTTGCATCGATACCCATCAGGTTTGGTTTTATTTTGTTTTTTAAGGCCCATTTGTGCACAGTGGCGAGCATTTCTCCACTACCACAACCAAGGTCAGCAATACTAAAATTTTCAGGGAATACGCCATTGAATAATGATTTTATCCCGTTGATTGTTATTTGATTCCCCCCCAGAAATTTGTTAATGATATCAAGTTCATGGAGTGTTTGATCGACTATATGACCCCCAACAGATAGGTCATCCATCAGTTCTTTCTCCTCAGACCGTGATTCTAAATCAACCACGAACAACTCTCAATTCCATGCTTTCAAGGGTAAGCCCAGGTCCAAACGCGAGCCCAAATATATTCTCTCCGTGATTTTTTTCGGATAAATTTTCCAGTAACAATTTCAATACGAATAAAATGGTAGGGGATGACATATTTCCATAATTATTCAAAATTTCATAGGCATACCTGTCTTCTTCTTTTCCGATTCCAAGTTTTCTTTCAACGGCTTCCAGTATTTTTTTGCCTCCAGGGTGGATCACAAAATGATCAAACGGTTCAGGATTTTTCCGTTTATAAGATTCAAGTAACGCATCAATACCATTTTCAATAACTGCTGGGACATAGGATGAAAGCCTCATTTCAAAACCCAGGTTTCCAACACTCCATGCCATATCCGAACTTCCTTCGGGGAGTATTTCTGATTCAAAATGTACCATCTCAAGATTGATTTCTGAACCTCGAGTAGGTTCAAGGATAACTGCGGCAGCTCCATCACCAAAAAGTGCGTTGGCCAGCCTGTTGTCGTTCGTATCTTGTTTTTGAAAATGAATGCTGCACAATTCAACGGCAACAATCAATACCTTTGCATCGGGATTCGCTGATAGTATTGAGTTACCAACATTGAGTGCGCTCAATGCCGCATAGCACCCCATGTAATTGATTGCTGTCCGGGATATGGATCTGCTAAGGCCGAATTTGTTTACTATGTCAATGTCCAATCCGGGTGCATAAAAACCGGTACAACTTACAGTGATCAGGTGCGTAATGTTGTGCAAATCGAACCCCGAACCATTTATACAATTGCTGATAGCACTCCCGGCCAGCCTGATAGCTTCTTTTTTATACAAAAGCATCCGTGCCTGCGTATCAGGAAATGGTTCGAGCTCACTATTATCGGGATAAAATGAACGATTACCCACACCGGTATAATCTTTGATCACCGAAAACCTTGTTTTGATACCGGTGGCACGATATAGCGCATTTAAACGAACTTCATTTCCGTTAATCAACCCATGCGCATTGGACATAAAGCGGGAGATATCCATTTGGTGGATTTTATATTCCGGAACTGCCGTACCAATATGAGTTATATAATTGTGCATCGGATTTTTAGAACAAGATACCAATTGTTCCTTAAATTACTCAATATTTAATTTATGATTAGCAGATCAACAATATTACACCTTCGATTTCCTTTTTCGATCTTTCTTCTTCCCGTTTTTCTATTTGCCCTAAGCATATCAAACAAACCGGGACCAGGAAATGTTCTTTTGGTATTTTTTATAGTCCATCTTTTGCTGTACCCGGCAAGTAATGGCTACAACAGCTACTTCGACAAGGATGAAAAAAGTATTGGAGGGTTAAAGCACCCACCCAAAGTGCGCAAAGATTTATACTACACATCACTCGCCTTGGATATGCTGGCGATCGTGCTTGGATTATTTATAAACATCCAGTTTGCGATTATGTTATTGATTTACGGTCTGGTCTCAAAAGCATATAGTCATCCGGCCATTCGATTAAAAAAATTACCCATTACAAGTTGGCTTACGGCAGGTATTTTTCAAGGGTTTTTTACTTTCCTGATGATCTTTACAGGACTGAATGATTACGGTCTCGAAATCTTTTTCGAACCAACCGTACTTATACCCGCCACATTAAGTACAGGTATGTTGATGGGATCCTACCCTATGACTCAAATATATCAACATGAAGAAGATAGTAAACGCGGGGATATCACATTAAGCATTAAGTTGGGTGTTTTAGGAACTTTTTACTTTACGGGTATATTTTTTACTCTCATTACAGTGGCATTCGTCTATTACTATATCCGGTTTTTCGGACTTCAGGATGGCCTCTTTTTTATTTTGTTCATTGTACCAATGGCTGCATTTTTCATTTACTGGTACGCATTGGTCCGGAAGGACAGTGAAAAAGCAAATTTCGACAATGCAATGAGGTTGAACCTGATATCTTCTGTCTGTCTTGGCCTTTTTTTCATTTGGGAATCTGTGAGGTATTGTTAAAACTTCATTATGCAATCCCAACACCGTGATGCGTCAACGCCATGTTGGAACCTCTAGCATTAGCCCTGAATACTTTGCGTTCAGGGTATGAGTAGTGGTGACTTCTTTAGCACTATTTTTCAGAATTTGCAATATGCCAATATTCAGAAAAAAGTTAATGATAGTACTAAGCCACCATTACTTATACACATTATAGGCAACTTT
>CAZONK010000172.1:0-7378 GCA_964581095.1 uncultured Roseivirgaceae bacterium | reverse complement strand
CCAATATTTCCAAGTCCGGCAATCAGGTACTTCATGTAAATGCTAGAATTTTATTCTAAAATAAATAATCCAGTTAATATGGCATAAAAAAGTCCTGCTGGGAACGACAGGACTTTATTTTATAATCAGAACCAGGTTTACTCTTTTGATTCTTCTTTGCTATCGCTACCTTCAGCAGCAGGTTTATCAGTTGCTTTCCCGGCTTCAGTTCTTTCTGCACCTTCACCTTCTTCGCCTTCTTCACCTTCCATTCCTTCTTCAAGTTCTTCCTCAAGTTCTTCCTCAATTTTGAGTGCCCTGGGTATTTCAACCACAGCTATGGAAGCTTGCACCGGATCTATAATGGAAAATCCTTCAGCAGTTACCGATTCTACCTTAATTGATTTATGAAAGTCAAGTCCGGCGATATCCACTTCGATTTCATCGGGCATATCTTTTGGCAAAGCCTCTACGCGAAGGCTCCTTCTTTTATGGATAAGAACCCCACCCTCTACCACACCTGGAGACGTTCCAACAAGTTTTACCGGAATATCCATTTTAACAGATTTGCCGTCAAACAACAAAAGAAAGTCAGCATGAAGGATGTTCTCGCTTACCGGATGGAACTGTACATCCTGAATTACGCATCGAAGTTCTTCTCCTTCAATATTCAGGTTTACAAAATAGACTTCGGGAGTATATATCAATTCCCTGAACTGGATGGCCGGTGCATAGAAATGTATCTGCTTATCACCACCATAAACAACACAGGGTACGTTTCCTTCGGCTCTCAGCGATTTTGCATCTGATTTACCGAGATTTGCTCTTTTATACCCTATAATCTCGAGCGTTTTCATAGTTTAATTGTTTTTAGTTATAAATAAATTGATTAGTAAATTCTATCTTAGAAATAATGAACTGATCGATTCATTATCATGAATTTTTCGAATAGCTTGTGCAAACAATGTAGCTACAGACAATACTTTTATTTTACTTGAGTCCTCTTTTAAAGGAATAGTATCTGTAACAACTAATTCCTCCAATAGTGAATTATTAATATTTTCATAGGCATTTCCTGATAGCACAGGATGTGTAATCATGGCACGAACGGAATTTGCACCTTTTTCGATCAACAATTCAGCTGCTTTACTTATTGTACCTCCGGTGTCGATGAGGTCGTCAACAAGTACCACATCGTATCCTTGTACTTCGCCGATTAATTGCATTGAAGCTACCTGGTTGGCACGTTCACGCTGCTTATCACAAACCACCATATCGGCATTGAAATACTTGGCGAAAGCCCTTGCCCGTTTCACACCACCTACGTCAGGTGAGGCAAAAATGATGTTGTCCAGATTAAGTGATTGCAGGTATGGAACAAAAACAGCAGTCCCATCCATGTGATCAACGGGAATATCAAAAAATCCCTGGATTTGGTCAGCATGTAAGTCCATTGTAACAATTCGATCGGCACCCGCTGCTGTCATCAGGTTGGCAATAAGTTTTGAAGCAATGGATACCCTGGGTTGATCTTTTCTGTCCTGTCTTGCGTAACCAAAATATGGAACAACGATGGTTGCTGAATTTACACTGGCACGCTTTGCACCATCAACCATCAATAATAATTCAAGTATGTTATCAGCAGGTGGGAAAGTGGATTGGATGATAAAGATATCTGATCCCCGAACTGATTCATTAAATACCGGGCAAATTTCGCCATCACTAAATTTTTGTAGCGCAGCAGCTCCCAGATGTTTGCCATACACACGCGAAATTTTATCCGCCAGGTAGGTTGAATTTGCTCCAGAAAATAACTTTACAGACATACTAACTGTTAAAAAAACCCCGATTATCAAATCATAACCACTAGAATAATTGTTGTCCCGTCAGGGCTCGAACCTGAACTCTTCTGGACCAAAACCAGACGTGTTGCCAGTTACACCACGGGACAATTATGACCACCCCATAATTTGGGACAGCAAAATTAGGATTAATTTTTAAATTTTTGAATGAATAGAAAAGAATTCTATGACCCAGGTGTAAAATTATTCATTAACCTGTTCTTGAATTACGAATTCTTTATCCTGAAGGAAATCTTCAGCAAGAAACTGGTACCTGTCCAGGATGGATCGAACGGCTACTTTGAGCTGTCGTTCGTTATCGAAATATATATTTCCGTATACACCTGTGGCATAACCCTGCCAAATTGATTTTTCTTGTTTTCGATCAAATAACTGGATAAGTAACGTTCCTTTACGCAATTCATAATTTCGGGCATTGTATTCTTCATCCTGACGTTGAGCTTTCACCCATTTTTCTATTTCAGGTTGATCGTATCCCCTGAAAACAAGGCTGTCGAAATAAACTTTGTAGGAAACTAGTAAATTGGGTTTGACATCTTTTTGGCGGTATCCCTGCAGTTCAAGCCTTCTTTTAATCGCATTTTTGATAACAGCATTTGACATCGATTCGTCAACATCCTGATTTTCCATGAAAGCAAATGTTTTGTACTTTTTGAATTTTCCATGGTAGCTATAGTCATATTCAACAGGGTATTCCCTGTAACTATAGCAACTTGTAATTAAGAAAGCAACAAGCAAAAATCCATAGAAACTCTTCATAGGCCTAACAGGTTACACAGTTAAATTTAATCAAATCACCAACATAAAAAACCAAGACAAAGTTCAATATACGGCTTTCATTCCAAATCCGAATGTCAAAAATGGTTAATATGTTAAAATCTCCTGAAAAACAGAAGAGCTGAAAAGTTTTTTAATTGCTTTTGGTCTCCATTACCCAGTTGTGTGCACTTATAAATACTTCCATCCAGGGGGTAACATTGTCGTCATTACCCTCGGGATAGTAAGGCCATTGCCATGGGAATATTGATCTTTCCAGGTGGGGCATCATCGCTGTGTGCCGACCGTTTTTCGAAATTAAAATAGCAGCGTCAAGGTCCGATCCATTTGGATTTCCCGGGTACTGGGAGTATGTAAATTTCCCGGCAATACTATAATTTTCAGGCTCCGGCAAATCAAATTTTCCTTCACCATGTGCCACCCAAATTCCCAATTGAGTTTCGGACAATGATTTCAACATTATAGAATTATTTGCCGGAATTGTAACGGTAAGAAATGCTGACTCAAATTTTCCCGATACGTTATCGTGCATTTTTGGATGATTTTTCAATTCCGGATACAATAATCCTAATTCCATCATTAGCTGACAACCGTTGCAAACGCCCAGGCTCAGGGTGTCATTTCTGCTGTAATAATCATCCAATATTTTTCTTGCCTTCTGATTGTACAAAAAAGCTCCGGCCCACCCTTTGGCAGATCCAAGGACATCAGAGTTTGAAAAACCACCTACAAATACAATGAAATTTATGTCCTGCAGGTTCTCTCGTCCTGCTATGAGGTCGGTCATGTGGACATCTTTTACATCAAACCCGGCAAGATGCATTGCATAGGCCATTTCCCGGTCGCCGTTTACACCTTTTTCCCTGATTATTGCCGCTTTTATACCTGTACGGTTTTTTCTGACAGGATCAAGCTCCATGTTCATGTAACTGCCATCATAATTTTCTGGGAACTTAAATTCTAAAGGCTGGTTTGCGAAATTTTCATAACGCCTTTTGGCATGGTTACCAGATGTTTGCCTCGAATCAAGGAGGTAGGAGCTTTTATACCAGGTATTTCTCAGGTGGTCAATGTTGTAAGTTGCTGTGCTATCTCTATGAGTGATTTTCAGGTTACGTTTATTTGTTGATTTACCGATTTTAATTGCAACAATTCCCTGATCCAGAAGGGATTTGGCATTTTCATCAGCTTTGAATTGAATAATCAATCCAGGGCTTTCACTGAATAGTATTTTCAAAAGATCTGTTTCACCTATTCCACCCAGATTGATATCAATGCCTGTATCATTGGTGGAAAATGTCATTTCCAGTAATGATGTGATTAATCCACCCGATGAAATGTCGTGTCCTGAAAGTACAGCTTCCTTTTTTATTAAATCCTGAACGGCTTCAAATACTTTTACTACGTACTCCGGGTTGGTTACATCAGGTGCTTTTTCACCCAATTCACCCAATAATTGGGCAAAACTGCTACCACCCAGTTCGAAATCAGAGTTTCCCATTGGGACATACCAAATGCTGGAATCTGCGGCATCAGAAATTGTGGGTGTAACCACCTTTTTAATATCAATTACCTCTGCCGCAGCAGAAATGATTACTGTTCCCGGTGCATAAACTGCCTCGCCATTTGGATATTTCTGTGTCATTGAGAGCGAATCTTTACCCGTTGGTACGTTTATCCCAAGCCCGATTACAAAATCGCTGACGGCCTCTACAGCTTCGTAAAGTCTCGAATCTTCACCCGGATTTTTCGCCGGCCACATCCAATTGGCACTTAGTGAGATTCCATTTATACCGTATGTTAAGGGTGCCCATATAATATTGGTTAGTGCTTCAGTTATGGATAAACGCGATCCTGCGGCCGGATGCAGAAGTGCTGCTACAGGAGCATGTCCTATTGAAGTTGCAATTCCTTTTTCTCCTATGTAATCTATTGCCATTACACCCAGGTTATTCAATGGAAGTTGAATGGGACCCGTACATTGCTGGACGGCTACTTTTCCGGTAACGGAGCGGTCAACCTTGTTGGTAAGCCAGTCTTTACAGGCAACCGCTTCCATTTGCAGCAGGCCTTCGATGTATTCTTCAAGATTCTCAGCACTGTATTTCAGTTTTTCGGCTTTTATTGGTTCCTTATTGTCGCGCAGAACTGTTTTTGGAGATGATCCAAAAAAATGGGCTAATGGCAGATCAATAGGGTTTTTGCCAACTCTCGCTTGAAATTTAAATACCATATCTCCGGTTACTTCCCCTACCACATACATTGGTGCCCGTTCGCGTTTAGCAATGGATTGTAAAAGTGATAAGTCTTCCTCTTTAATCACCAATCCCATTCGTTCCTGGCTTTCGTTTCCGATAATTTCTTTTGAAGAAAGTGTAGGGTCGCCTACAGGAAGATTTTCAATGTGGATTGTCCCACCACTTGATTCGACCAATTCGGATAGGCAATTCAGGTGCCCGCCGGCCCCATGATCATGAATGGAAACAATTGGATTTGATGCTGCTTCTGACATTGCCCGAATGGCGTTAAAAACGCGCTTTTGCATTTCAGGATTCGAGCGTTGAATAGCATTTAACTCGATTGAGTTTTGATATTCGCCGGTGGCCACCGATGATACAGATCCTCCCCCCATTCCTATACGGTAGTTATCCCCTCCTAATACAACAATTTTGTCGCCTTTCTCTGGTAGATGTTTTTGTGCGTCTTCAAGTTTGCCGAAACCTATCCCTCCTGCAAGCATTATTACTTTATCAAAACCGTATGTTTTAGAACCGGTTTTATTCTCAAAGGTTAACAAACTTCCGGCTATAAGAGGTTGTCCGAATTTGTTGCCAAAATCACTAGCTCCATTTGATGCCTTGATCAATATTTCAACAGGTGACTGGTACAACCATTCACGCGGTTCCTGATGAATTTCCCATTGTCTGTCATCTTCGGTACGGGAATATGAAGTCATATATACAGCCGTTCCGGCAAGTGGAATACTTGCTGTACCGCCGGCCATCCTATCCCTGATCTCTCCCCCCGAGCCTGTGGCTGCACCATTAAAAGGTTCAACCGTTGTTGGGAAATTATGCGTCTCGGCTTTTAACGAAATAACAGTTTCAATAGGCTTAGTTTCAAAATAGTCAGAAGTGTCTTGTCTTACCGGGGCGAATTGTATTGCTTTTGGTCCTTTAACAAATGCCACGTTGTCTTTATAAGCTGAAATAATCCTGTTAGGATTTGTGGATGACGTTTTACGAATAAGTTTGAATAATGAATCTTTCTTTTCAATTCCATCAATGATAAATGTGCCATTGAATATTTTATGGCGACAGTGTTCAGAATTAACCTGGGAAAACCCGAATACCTCGCCATCGGTAAGGTTACGACCAATATCCTTGCTTACGTTTTCAAGATATTTAACTTCTTCGTCGCTTAACGCTAACCCTTCTGATTTGTTATACGAGTAGATATCGGTAATATCAACAACAGGCTCAGCCGGGTGGTTGATAGTGAAAAGCGTCTGGTCAAGTTTGGTAAATTTTGCCTCAAGCATTGGATCGAAGGATGAATTTTCATCACATTTGAAGAATTTTTCAATCCTTGTTATCCCTTGCAATCCCATGTTTTGTGCGATCTCCACTGCGTTAGTGCTCCAGGGTGTCAGCATTTCTTTACGAGGCCCAATATGTGTACCCTGAATTTCTGGCTGGTCAATCAAATTTCCATCAAGTAACCATGATAGTTTATTAACAGCATCGGGATCAATATCCTGATTGAATTCCAGTGCGTAAATCAGGTTTTTGGAAGATTGAAAAAATTGAACCATCTATATGTAAAAGGTAAATTGATATTTGGAGCAAAAATAAATAAAATCGATGCATTCCATAAGATGAAAAACACTTCTTTAAAGGATAAAAACTATTCAATCCGAATTATACATTAAAATTTTCGTAATGATACTGTTAAGTAACTATCTGCTTGAATTATTTGGGATTAAACATTTCGTTCCGAAGGAACTCATTTGTCTATATTGGGCTGATCCAGAGTTTGTAACTCTGGTAAGAAGATATACTGCCTACGGCAGTTAAAACAACGATAAAGAAGGATTGACGATTTTTTAATTTCTTGTGAGTATTTACACATCTCTCACATTATTGATCAGACTCATAAGAATGAAAATAAAGAAAATTACCTGGAATGGACATTTGACCCAACCCCCTTTTGTTCCCCCTTTTTAAGGGGGATTAGCAATTCCAGTAAATTTGAATCTACATCAATTAATCCCGGAGGGATGATATATTTTAATAAGGGATGTCAATCCCTTGGTAAAAACACACCAAATAAAGTTCCATAGGAACGGCACTGTTTTAATCAATCTAACTAAACTATAAAGTTAGATTCTCTATACTACCTTTTTTTATGTATTATAATGCGGGATCAATAAAATATTGTATAACAAAGAATATATTCCTCTTGTAATCGTCTCCTAAGTATGGACGGAATAATTTTGGACCATAAGATGTCGGAAAGTAACTCAAATAAACTCCAATTCGTTTTTCGCAAAAACAGGGATAAACTGGTCGGGTTTATCCGGAAAAGAATAAATGATTTAGCAGTTGCAGAGGATATTGCACAGGATGTGTTCTACAAACTTTCAAATATGGTGGAAGGTGTTGAGTCAGCGGAAGCCTGGATTTATGTCGTGGCTAGAAACCGTATTAAAGATTATCACCGATTTTCACGGGTATTTGTTGCACGTATAAATTCAGCTA
>CAZONK010000171.1:0-7449 GCA_964581095.1 uncultured Roseivirgaceae bacterium | reverse complement strand
GGGTTAGAACGATTCAAACTGCTGTGCATGCAGGAATCCAATTTTACAGGGGAGCTAATATCAAGTTTCAATATTATCCAAACTCATTTTTTAATCCTGACAGGACCGATGTGTATGACACTTTGTACAAAAGGTTTGATAGCAACGTGTTCTATGTCTCGCTTAATGCCAATCTGTTTAAGGGAACTAAGTTTACTTATTCTGAATGATAAAATGATTGAATGATTGAATGATTGAATGATTGAATGAAGATATAACTCAAGTGAATACCGTTGATTCACATTATTCCAATATTCCAACATTCCAATCCCTGTTTAGGTTTAAACATCCAGATACTTATTATTTGCTAAATTTAATTGATACCCACAAACATTTCTACTCAAGCATAGAAGCCGAAACTGGATTTGAGAGAAGTTCGGTAAAAACTTTCCACCGTTTTTCAACATTTGATTCGGTGCCGCCATTGCGTTCAACATATTCCTTTATCAGGTCTTTGCCGTAATTGTAGTTGATTACATAACTGCGGTATTTGTCAAAAAACCGTGTACGCTGAAGTGCCCGTTCGTACGAGTTTAAGTTATATTTCACAAGCCATTTTGCAGCCTCTTCCCTTGATATTTTTCCATCAAGGTATTTCTTTGCAGCTTCATTCCCTGCGTAGTTAAGTTTACTCCTTAATTTCTGGATATCATAGTAGTCATCAACAAGTAAAGGGTCTATTCCTGCCAATGGGAAAAGCGTCTCTTTTTCAAACTGTCGACGTTCTTTATCTGTAAAAGCTACTTCAATTCCAAAATTTGCAGTTCCTTCAGCAATAAGGGATTGTGGGCTGAAAAGCGGGTAGAGGGAAAATTCTGTCCATCCTTTATCAATCACAAGTTTTTGTTCAAGCATTACATTATACACATGATGGCCCGGGTATCCTTCATGACAAGCCAGGTCAATCGCCCTTTCGATATAGATAGGAAAATCAGTATTGATTTGAATCAGGCTATGACTGTTTCCTTTATACCAATTGTATCCTGACCAGGGTTTGTCATTTACGTACTCTATAATGAAACTCTCGTTTTCCGGCAATGATAAATTCTCAAGAGTACGCTTACGAGCTTCCTCTATTGCTGCCTGGAATACTGCGTCCAATTTGTCATCCGGAACAATAAATTTTGAACTATACATCTCATATCGCTCATTTAAACTTCCATTTCCTGGTAAAAGGATTTCTAATTTTTGTAAAAGTTTATCATAATATTCTCTTTCAAAATGAGGGGTTACAGCATCATACAATGCCCTGGATTCAACATCAAATGGCAAAACTTCACCTGATATCATGTCAAGTTTCGTTTTGATGGCAACAAGCTGAATTATCAGGTAGCGGTACCTAAGAATTTCCAGGCTATCAAAATAGGATATGTCAAGTTCTTCAAGAGCTGTGTGCAATTCAATGGCTTTCCAGTTTAATTCTTCATAGGGTATAGTTGCTGAATCAGTATTTACCTTGTTTAGTGGTTTCCAGTCATCTGGTCCATAATATGCATCTACAAAATCAGGATCATATTGTCCGATTTCTAATGTAAGCTTTACATAATTTTCAGCTATGGAATCAATTGGACTTATAGTTTCAGGCATGGGACGTTTGCAGCCTCCTATAATTAAAAAAACAAAGCAAATAATAGAGACGAAAAGTAATCTCATAAATATCAAAAAATGGATCCAGGTAAATTAACCACACAATTATAAGTAAAGTACAATTATATTAATGTGTTTTTGAATAAAAATGATCTGTAAATTATTTAATCCCTATGCATGTAAATTTTAGACTATAAATAATCTAATTCAACAAGTTAAACGGAAAATAGAATTTTGGGTTATATTTTATATGAACACTAGCCTCCGAACAATACTCCTAAAGATATTTCCCAACCTGTAAAGTCAAGAACGGAATCCGTATATACCACTTGTTTTTCTTCCAGACCCGTTCCATCAGTCCCCCCCTTATAAGTACCCCTCAGGTTTATATTTGCTCCACCGATAAAATAGTTTGCCCCGAGTGTTATGCCAAATTGCTTATTTATATACACAATATACTCCGCTCCAAATTCATATCCCCAACCGGGGTTATTATCATATGTAAAATCCGCATTTAAAACATCCCAGTTTTCCAAATCCCGTAGTGCCCTGTCAAGATTTCCATACAATAGCTGACTGGTTATATTGTAAAATCCAAACAGTCCTCCCTTGATACGAAATTCCTGTGACTGATTTGCAATTTGCAAAACTACTTCCAAAGGGGCCATTATGGTGATCGTAGGACCAATAATAGGATCTTTTGTATCGAATGGAACGCCTGTTACACTCAATCCGGAAAATCTATAAAGGGATGCACCCGTTTCAATGGCCAGGTATCTATTTATATTAAACCCAACACCCCTGATCGAAAATGGGCTAATTGGAACCGAAAAATATCCGTTTTTAGGAAAGAAAAATGAAAAAGAAACTCCCATTTCCTGCGCCCTGACACCGCTTTGAAATGCAATGGTTAGCAAAAGTGACATGACTCCAACTAAAATTAACCTGTTAATATAATTTTTCATTTTGTCTTGAGATTTTTCAGATACGTGTACACGGTGTAATATTTCTTTACAATGATAATCTTTTTAAGTATTCTTGATAAAGAATTGTTAACAACAAACGCACCATATTAAATGAAACTCCACAATACTATTATTTCGCCTTTTATTGTCTTTGTTCTTCTTGGTATCTCTTGTCAGCCTTTAGAAACTATACCCGTAGCGGATATGGTTATCAAAGGAGGACCCATTTATACAATGGATGAAGATTCTCCAATTGTGGAGGCAGTTGTAGTAAAGGATGGACTTATTCTTGATGCGGGCAATGAGGACGAGTTGTCAAAATATTTAGGTCAGGAAACGAGCATTGTAGATCTTGATGGTGCCACGATGACACCCGGGTTTATTGAATCTCATGGGCACCTGATGGGACTTGGATATAACGAGTTGAACCTGGATCTGTCAGGTTTAAAGAATTACGAGGAGTTGGTTGCGTTGGTAGCTGAAGCTGTAGAATTGGCCGAACCCGGTGAGTGGATCCTGGGCCGTGGCTGGCACCAGAGCAAATGGAATAAGGAACCTGAAAGAGTGGTAAAAGGATTTCAAACCCACGATAAGCTCAGTGCAGTATCTCCTGATAACCCTGTTTATTTACGACATGCAAGTGGTCATGCTGGTTTTGCAAATGCAAAAGCAATGGAAATTGCAGGGGTCAATCAAATGTCAGTAGAGAGTTTTTCAAAAGAGATGGAAGGTGGAGAAATCATCCGGGATAAGGAAGGTAATCCCACAGGGATATTCAGTGAACGGGCACAAGGAATAATTGGTGCAAAAATACCAACCAATGATGAAGAACGAAATATGCAGGCTCTGGACCTTGCAATCAAAGCATGTCAGCGGAATGGTATTACCAGCTTTCATGATGCGGGGATAGGGCAGGGTACTATTGATCTATACCAGACATACAAAGATGCAGGAAAGTTAGGAGTCAGGATTTATGCTATGATTTCCGGTCCAAACAGGGAATTAACAAAATCATGGTACAAAAAAGGTCCAATGATTGATTCAGTGGATCATTTGCTTACCGTTCGGGCGATAAAACTTAATTGCGATGGGGCATTGGGAAATCGGGGCGCCTGGCTATTGGAAGAATATTCAGATATGCCGGGTGAATTCGGATTAGAAACCCTTCCAATGGATTATGTACTTGAAGTATCAAAAAAAGGATTGGAATTTGGATTTCAGGTTTGTTCTCATGCCATAGGTGACCGTGCAAACCGCGAGGTACTTGATCGCTACGAACAGGCCTTCAATGAAAATCCCGATCAGGCAACAGATCACCGATATAGAATTGAACATGCACAACATATCAATCCTGATGATATTGGGAGGTTTGGTGAAATGGGTGTAATTGCTGCAATACAGGCTATTCACATGTCTTCCGATCGCCCCTGGGCAATTGACCGATTAGGAGAAAAACGTATCAAAGAAGGTGCTTATGTCTGGCAAAAACTACTGCAATCAAATGCGGTAATTATAAACGGAACAGATGTTCCGGTAGAGCCGATTAACCCTATTGCTTCATTCTATGCCTCTGTTTCCCGCAAAACCCTCAACGGTACGCCTCCGGGAGGGTATGAACCGGATCAACGGATGTCCAGGGAGGAAGCATTACATTCTTATACGCTTGATGCTGCCTACGGCGAATTTGAAGAAAATGTAAAAGGGTCTATTGAACCCGGTAAACTTGCGGATTTTACTATATTTACACAAGATATCATGTCAATACCTGAAGAAGAGATACTCAAAACGAGGGTAGTCATGACAATCCTGAGCGGACAGATTGTTTACGAATTACAGAAATAAAAAAAATATTTACCAATCAACAAACATATGAAAAATCTTAATGCAATATTATGGGCTTTGTTTGCAGTATTCGCACTTTCTTTTGCCGGTTGCCAATCAGGTAGCCATGAGGGCGATGAGAATGAATCTGAATCAGTAGAAGCTGATGACCATGGCGGCGACGAAGATTCGGATGCGGAAGAATCAAGTGAAGCATTGCCTAGTCCACGTCAGCAGGCATCTGGAGAAATTAGTGGCGTGGCAATTACTGTAGATTATGGATCACCCGCGGTGAAAGGAAGAACCGTATGGGGTGACCTGGAGCCCTATGGGAAAGTTTGGCGTGCCGGAGCAAATGAAACTACCTCTATAGAACTAAGTGGTGATGTAACTGTGAATGGGAATGACCTGGCAGCCGGGAAATATGCAATATTTATGATTCCGAATGAAAATGAGGGCTGGGTTGTGATTTTTAATAAAGGATGGGATGCCTGGGGTGCATTTAGTTATGCTGAAGACCAGGACGTGTTGCGAATTTCTGTTACTCCTGAATGGTCAGATGACGTAGTGGAAAGACTCACATACTATGTTGACGGAGGTTTGAAATTTGCCTGGGAAAAAGCGAGGATCAATCTGGAGGTGAAAGCTAAATAAGGAAAAAAAATATCTTAGTTGAATACCCAATTGAACCATCTTCAATTCGGTATTTGTTTTTTTATATTTTAATATCGTCATCAACGGGTTTAACCCGGTGGTCCCAAGGCTATGGAACTACTTTCTTAGGGATTATCGGAATAAACCTGCCTGGACCGGCAGGTCCGATAATGACGTTTTGATTAGGTGTTCTTGTGTCTGTCGCTTGTCAATAAGTGTCAGCCAGGTACAAAAATGAAGAGATTTAGTATTGGTTAAATCGAAAACTTAATAGATATTTTTAATGCGATATTATCCCAGGTTTCCACATTTGCATAAGGGCCATACCGATAAAATCCGGCAACACCCAACCCCATAACCCCCCAAATACGATACAGGTCACGAATGGAGAGGCCTGATTCGTAATAACCTTTCTCCATTGTCTGAAAAGTGTAATTCAGGTGCCTTTCGGGATTTTCAAGCATTCCCCATCCTGCATTAGTAATTATTAAAAATTCAGGAGTAGAGCGCCTTGGGCTGATAATTAATTTTCCAAAACTGTGCGTGAAATATATTGCAACATACCGGTTTGAAAGGAATTCTCCCAATTGCATTGTCTGGAAACTGTTTGCGGCTTCAAGCGGAATCCATTGAGCTTTACTTCCATTACCATTGTACAGGTCAGTAGCCGGTATGTTTCCGGATGTAATCCCGCCTTTTATTGCGATTGAAGGTTTTCCAATACCTTTAAAAAAGAATGTTTTCTGGATTTTAAGATCCCATTTTTCATAATCATATTGGCCACCTGCAACACTATCAAAACCACGCGTGTAATTAAACCATATTACAGGGTATTTGGTACCGGTTGATATTTTATTGCCAAATACTTCAATATATTTTTCGCGGAACGAGTATTTAAATCCAAGCTTTAATTCTGCAAATTCAAACCTGTTGGCGAGTAAAGCTGTTTCATTATCTGGATTAGCATACATATAGGAAGTAGTAACCTCTCTTGTTGACCGACTGAATGCTAAACGGGTATCAAGGTATTTCAAAAAGTAAAAACTAACAGCGGTTTCTATGTTTTCGTACTTATCCATGTTGTCGATCATAAACTTCCGGTTGGTTTCTGACGATAATGGATTGTTGTCCATATAAAATTTTGATCCGGCAAACTCTGATACATCCTTCTCATAAAGCACCGAGAGTTTAATTTCATTTTTCTTTGTTAGAAAGAAATTGATATCTCCTCCATATTTAAAATCTCTGTCTTTAAATCCGTAGGCAACATAGCCACCTACATTAAAAAATCGCGAAAGAAGAACGTTAGTATGGGCTCCAACACCCAATCGAACAGACTCATACCGATTATAATCAATAAATTCTTTCATGTCCAGATCAAATTTGCCAACGCGGATTTTACCTGTTGTTAGCAGCGCTATCCCTGTAACAATACGGTCAAGATGGGCTTCTTCGCCTACACTATCTATAAAATGATAGGTCTCCAGGCCTCGTTGTGTTATTGGTTCTACCCGATATTGTGCCCAAAACACAGAGTCCCTTGTATTGGCTTTGGGGTCAAATTCTAATGTTACCCTGTCAAATTCACGACTTTTAATTTCAGCCAATAGTTCTATATCTGATAGATAGCTTCTTCCCATACCTTTCAATGCCCCCTTGGAATTTCCCGATGCATCGCCAATGGTGATATCTGTGTTCAATTGCAATGGAAACCACAATGAATCACCCATTAGATCATATTTCTGCTGGATTTTAAAAGTTATTGATATCTGCTCAAAGCCATTATTATTATTGCTACTTACTTCAACACTATCGGGTAAATTGATTTGTGTAGTATCTTCTTCTACATCAATTTCAAGACCTATTCCCTGATTGCTGGACTCATCTTCAGTTGATACCTCAACTTTAATGTTATCGTTAAAATGTTCAACAAGATTGGCAGTTTCGGCAATCACATTTTCAATGGCATATTTATAGGTATTAACATATAATATTCCCTTCAACCCATCAAAGTTCGCCTTCAGGGGCTCAAACTTGATGATATACACTTTATGACCTTTTGAATAAATTGAATCTGCCAGTTCGAAAAAATACTTTTTTGTACTTCCTTTACTTATAGGGTTCAGATACCTCTTACCTGCGACTTTAATATAATCCCCATAAAATGAAAAGGGTTGAAAAGAATTCGCCAGCGTTGTAAACAGAGGGTTCTTAAAACCAGCAACCCGGTTGGCAATTACCGTTTCTTTGCTTCTGTCAGGACGCAGATATTTTCTTTCGGTCACCGATTCCAAAATGAATAAGTACTTGGTGGTGATAAACTCCTGAAACTCTTCATCGTCATCTTCTATATTTTCTGCATCGATAATAAATTTATTATAGG
>CAZONK010000170.1:0-7626 GCA_964581095.1 uncultured Roseivirgaceae bacterium | reverse complement strand
CGGGATTTTCATTTAATATTTTAAGTGATTGTTGCCTGTTCATATAGATGCCCAGTTCCGGGATCGTTCAACAGCATGCAGCCATTTATCTTTCATTTTACTTATTTGTTTTAAGTCCATTGATGATTCGAAGGATCTGTCTTTTTCCCACTTTAGTTTCAAATCTTCCAGGTTCCAAAGCCCCACACCCAACCCTGCCAGGTAAGCAGCCCCCAAAGCAGTTGTTTCAAGGTTTACAGGTCGTATTACCGAGACCTCCGAAATATCTGCCTGAAACTGCATAAGTAAATTATTAGCAACTGCACCGCCATCAACACGTAACTCCCTGATGCTTCCTCCCATGTCCTCTGACATGGTACGGATAACATCGTCAACCTGGTAGCATATGGCTTCAAGTGCAGCACGTGTAATATGGGCCTTTGTGGTTCCTCGTGTCAGGCCAATAATTATCCCCCGGGCATCCTGGTCCCACCATGGAGCACCCAAACCTGTAAGTGCCGGAACAAAATAGACATCGCCGGTATCAGTGACAGATGTTGCAAGCGCCTCGCTTTCCGACGCGCTTTCAAAAAAGCCAAGCCCATCACGCAACCATTGTATTACAGCACCGCCAATAAAAACACTCCCTTCCAAAGCATAGGTTGTTTTATCACCAATTTTCCATCCTATGGTTGTCAATAAATTATTTTCAGACTTCACAGGCTTATTTCCAGTATTCAGCACCATAAAACATCCGGTACCGTATGTGTTTTTTGCCATACCTTCTTCAAGGCACATTTGCCCGAATAGTGCAGCCTGTTGGTCGCCTGCTATACCTGAAATGGGAATCTCTTTTCCTAAAATGTCCGTAGATGTCATTGCCAAAGCACCCGATGAATCAACTACCTGAGGAAGCATATTTGAAGGGATATCAAATAGCTCAAGAAGTTCCTGATCCCATGCAAGTGTATGGATATTAAATAGCATGGTTCGGCTTGCATTGGATACATCGGTAATGTGTTGTTTACCATCACTTAATTTCCACACCAGCCACGAATCGATTGTACCAAATAATAAATCTCCATTTTTCGCCTTGTCACGAGCTCCTTCAACCGTATCAAGAAGCCATTTAATTTTGGTAGCTGAAAAGTAAGCGTCAATAATTAATCCCGTTTTTTCCTGAACCATTTTGGCATTCCCTTCAGAGACCAGGGTTTTACAATAATCTGAAGTTCGCCGGTCCTGCCATACAATTGCATTGTTAATGGGTTCACCGGTGTGACGATCCCATACAACAGTGGTTTCCCGCTGGTTTGTAATCCCAAGCGCGGCAATGTTATCTGCTGTTAGATTTTCATTTTTCATTACCTCCCTGGCAACTTCCATTTGGGTATTCCAGATTTCCATGGCATCGTGTTCCACCCATCCTGGTTTAGGAAAAATCTGGTTGAATTCTTTTTGAGCTGTAGCTACCGGCTGGGCATGTTCATTGTAAACGATGGCCCGGGAGCTGGTAGTGCCCTGATCCAGGGCAATAATATATGATGACATAGAAAATTATTTTAGCTAAAGATACATGGAAATGAAAGATTAGTGAAAAATATCCCAGGTACAACTCGTAAATATCTACAGTATTGCTAAATTAAATTTTCGAAAAGATTTCAACCATATATTATACGCTTTGAATGTTTAATAAGACTGGCATATTAGCTTTTGTTGTATTGTTTCTTGTTTCCTGTTTGCCTAAGGATCCTCCTTTTTCAATCAGTGCGAAAAGAAAGAATTATGAAGATTCCAGGCAAATAGATTTTGGGAAGGAACCAACAATGAAATTTGTAGATGTCTTTGGCTTAAAAACAAATATTCAGGAGTTTGAAGACCGCAGTATGAAGTTACATGGAAAGTTCTTCAATAACCGGATATCATTCTATACCATAAATGATCCGGGAATAAAAATCCAAAATATTGATGTATCGTCCATCACTCTCTATTTCATAGATAGCGCATTAATGCGAAAAAAGTATTTACTAGCAGAAGACATATCATCATCATTGATTCAAACTTTCGGTAATTTCAAGTTTACTCCACTTCATACCAATGAGCGTGCAGCTTTAAAAGACGGGAAAATTATTACCAGGGAAAATGGCCGTGTTTATATGAATGAAAGACTGGCCAATTATCAATTAAAATGGATACAGGATGCAAATACCGTTAGGTACAAGTCTTCTTATAGTTTTATTGATTCAACATTCACGTATGAACTTGTTCAGGAAGTAAATTATTATGAACCTTATTTTCGTATGATAGAGCAAATGGATTAATAGTTACATTAGGATATACAGTATAAATAGCTGTAAATAAGCATGATAAAATTTACTTTACTCGAGTTAATTTGAAATATATGACATCTAATCAGAGAATAAACCTGGTGTATCCGGTATCTTGATTCTTGTACCCATGTAATAGAAAGTCTAATGACAATTCTGGGATTATTATTAAATTGTGACTTTAATAACCAAACATCCATATGAAAATCAGAACATTTTTATTTATTGCCCTCGTTTTTACAATATCATTTTCGGTACAAAGTCAAAACAGAAAAAGAAAAACCGCACCATCAGCAACTACAACCACCTTTGATGACAGCCTTTATAATGCAATGGAATGGCGAAATATTGGCCCATTCCGGGGTGGCAGGTCCACTACCTCCACAGGAATCGTTGGCCAGCCAATGACATACTATTTTGGATCTGTTGGCGGGGGAGTGTGGAAAACGGAAGACGCTGGATTGAACTGGCGAAATATTTCTGATAAATTTTTTAAGGCAACATCCATTGGAGCAATAGCTGTAGCAGAATCTGATCCAAATGTGATCTATGTAGGTACAGGAGAAGCATGTGTAAGGGGTGTAATGACTTCGCATGGCGATGGTGTATATAAGTCAACAGATGCCGGTTTAACCTGGAAACACATAGGGCTTGATAAAACATTGCATATTTCAACCATTCGCATCCATCCCAAAAATCCCGATATTGTTTATGTGGCTGCCCAGGGAAGCGCCTATGTTCCTACTAATGACCGTGGTGTTTATCGTTCTTTGGATGGCGGCAAGTCATGGAAGAAAGTGCACTTTGTTGATAGCAATAGCGGTGTTTCTGATTTGTCGATGGATATGACAAATCCCAGGATATTGTATGCGGCTTACTGGGATACCCAACGGGAACCCTGGTATATCCGAAGCGGTGGCCCGGGTAGTGGTATCTGGAAATCCAATGATAGCGGCGATACCTGGGAGAAATTGAGTGAAGGACTACCTTCCGGCGTTATGGGTAAAATTGGTGTTTCCGTATCCAGGGCCAATCCACAGCGGGTTTTTGCAATTATTGAATCAGATAAAGGTGGGCTATACCGTTCTGATGACGGTGGTAAAAAATGGCAATTGATAAATAAGGAACGGATCTTAAGGACCCGATCGTGGTACTATATGCACGTTTTTGCAGATCCACATAATGAAGATGTAGTGTATGTGCTCAACGCGCCATTTAACAAATCAATTGATGGAGGAAAAACATTCAGGCAGGTGCAGGTACCTCATGGCGACAACCATGACGTGTGGATCAATCCTGAAAATCCCATGAATATGATTAATTCGAATGACGGCGGGGCAAACATAAGCTTTGATGGCGGAAAAAGCTGGTCAACGCAACGCAACCAACCAACTGCTCAATTTTACCGTGTAAATGCAGATAACGTATTTCCTTATCGTTTATATGGAGGCCAGCAGGACAACTCATCTGTTGCAATAAAATCCAGGACGGATGGATTCGGGATAGGATGGCAGGACTGGATAGCGGGTGTTGGAGGAGGTGAATCGGCGCATATAGCATTTGATCCGGACAATCCAAAGTATGTTTATGCAACCAGCATCACCGGCTTTATCGATGAATACAATATGGAAACCGGGAAGCAAAATGCCATTAAACCCTACCCCGTGTTTGATTTAGGTGAACCTTCGGATGAAATGAAATACAGATATAACTGGAACCCACCGGTAATGGCTTCAATGCATGATCCTTCAATTATTTATTTTGGAAGCAACGTAATTCATAAAACAAGTAACAGGGCACAAAAATGGGAGGAAATATCTCCGGATTTGACCCGAAATGATTCAACGCACCTGGGTATTATGGGTGGACCTATTACCAATGAAGCAGCGGGTGGCGAAATTTATCATACGCTCATGACACTGGCAGAATCGCCCCACGATCCTAATACATTGTGGGCAGGTGCTGACGATGGCTTTGTGCATGTAACAACCGATGGGGGAGCAACCTGGAAAAACGTATCACCCGGGCCCGAAGGGATTATTAATTCTATAGAGGTATCTCCCAGGACACAGGGAACAGTGTTTGTTACTATTATGCGGTATAAGTTCAATGATTTTCAACCTTACATTTATAAAACAACAAATAATGGTACAAGCTGGACACGGATTACAAGCGGAATTCCTGAGCATGCATACGCCCGGGTAGTACGGGAAGACCCCGACAGGGCGGGACTTTTATATGCCGGCACCGAGCGTGGAATTTATATCAGTTTTGATAGTGGTGCTTCATGGAAACCGTTCCAGTTGAATCTGCCTATGGTTCCCATTACTGATTTGAAAGTACATAAGCAGGACCTGGTTGCGGCTACACACGGGCGTGCTTTTTGGATTCTCGATGACCTGACACCCTTACACCAGTTGAACATTGGTATTGAAAATTCCCAGGTATCCTTGTATCAACCCGCCAAAGTGGTCGCTACAAACAATTCACCGAATCCGAAAGTAACCAACCGGGGAACAAATCCTTATCCCGGTGCATCCATCAAATTCTATATCAGTGAAAGAAGCGATGAAGATAGCACTGAAATACGGGTGGATATTTCGGATGTTTCAGGAAATATTTTACGTAGTTTTTCTACCGAAAATGAATCAAAATCAAGCAAACTTGAGATAAAAAAAGGAATGAACATTTTAAAATGGGATTTAAGGGTGAATCCGATTGAAGTTGCAAAAGGGGTAATGCCCGCTTCAGATGGCGAATTGACCGGCTATCATGTGCTTCCGGGAAGCTATTCGGTGAAGTTGACATGGAATGATATTGTACAGGAGCAGCCCCTTGTGATTGTGAAGGATCCTCGTGATGATGCCTCACCTGAAGCCTTTGAAGCAAAAGAAGTTGTTGTGAAGGGCATTTATGGCAATTTAAATTCGTTGTACGAGTCATTAAAAAAATTGCAACAGGTTCGTGAACAAGTGGAAACGATGAAAGATCGGCTTGATGATGAGGATGTTGATGAAATGGGGGAAAAAATCATGAAGAATGTAGGAGAAGTAGAAAATGAGTTGATCTCACCAAAGCAGGAAACCTTTCAGGATATCATAAATTACAGGAATAAACTTGACGGACAATTATTTAATCTCATGCAAACTATTGATGGAAATACTCCACCATTGACAGAAGGTGAAGAGTTATTTTATAACGAACTTTCAGAACAATGGAATGGATTGGAGAAGTCTGTTGATAAGATTCTTCTTGAGGATGTCAAAGAGTTTAATGATCTGTTGCGTGAAAAGGGAGTGGAGTACATTGCTCCAAAGAAAAAGAAAGATGATAAGAAAAGGGCCACGATTTAATTGACATGAAGTAAAATGTAATTATGATTACAACCTTCTTTCTATGGCTGGGGTTTATGTATTCAAGTCCGCTACCCCATGCAATATATATATCAGTTATAGATATTCAACATGAGGCATCAAAAGATCATGCTTCCCTTGTAATAAAAGTATTTACAAATGATTTTGAAGATGCGCTATACAATCATTCAGACCAGCCTGACCGGCCAGGAAAAAGACTGCAAATATCCAAAGCGGATGTATGTGATTCAAACAAAGAAATTATTGACTCCTATTTTGAAAAGCATTTAAAAATACACGTAAATGGGACACCAATGGCGTATCGGTTTGAAAGTTGCGAAATTAATGATGATTCCATCTGGCTTTCATTTTCAATGAAATGTATGACGGATTGGAATGATTTCAGCATTAGGGCCGATTATTTAATGGAGCTGTTTCCAACACAAACCAACGTGGTTAATCTAAGCGAAAGAGGAGAGAAACGTTTTCTTAAACTTACCATGGATAAAAAGGAGGGGAGGGTTGATTTTTGAAATTTGTAATATTTACTGCCAGACCAAATAAAATATCCTAAAAAAGTCGACATCCCCATGGCGTAAGGCCCGGTGATCCCTGCGCGGCGGAACTCCTTAGTTTGGGATTACCGGAATAAATCCGGTAATGACGGATTTATTATTGTAACCTACTGATTTTCTCCATTAAAGAGATCGATCAGTGAGGTTGATACCACTTTTACGGCGGTTTCTATTGATTTTTCCGGTTGTGGGTAGTAATAAGGAGAGTGCAAACCCGGAAGGTTTCCTGATTTCATTCGTTCATCGGGTACGGTACCCAGCCAAAACAAAACCGTAGGCACTTTTTCCTGAGTTTGCCCATACATTGCAAAGTCTTCACCCACCATCTGGGGTTCTGCATTAATTACATTTTCAGCGCCTATTGCTTCGGAAGCGGAAGCAACCAATCGATCCACTAATTCAGGGGTGTTGTAATTCGCGGGCGTGAACTCTCCGGGAAATGTTACTTCGGGCATTTTATCTTCAGGCAGTCCTGCTGCTATCGCGATACCCCTGGCAATTTCTTCAATTCTTTTGTGTACCATCTGCCTTACTTCTTCCTTATACGTCCGAACTGTTAACTGAAGTGTAACCTCATCGGGGATGATGTTGTGTTTTGTACCACCTTTGATTGCTCCAACCGTTACAACTGCCGATTCGGTGGGTTTCAGGCTTCTGCTTACGATTGTTTGGAGGTCCATCACGACCATGCTTGCTGTTACCACAGGATCAATTGACATGTGGGGTGCGGCACCGTGGGCACCAATGCCAAATACTTTGATATCCACACTTTCGGTAGTCGCCATCGTAAAACCTTTGCCAAACCCCACCTGGCCGGCAGCAATGGTTGGGCTGCTGTGAAGACCTATTCCATAGTCAGGGACACCAAATTTCTCAAACAATCCCGCTTCCAACATCAGGCGTGCACCGGCGCCAATTTCCTCGGCCGGTTGGCCGATCATCATCAGGGTTCCCTTCCACTGATCCTTCATTTTGGCCATAGCCATGGCAGTGCCCAACCACGAGGTCATGTGCATATCATGTCCGCAAGAATGCATAGTGCCTACTTCCTGCCCGTTGTACTCGGTTGTCAATTTACTTTGATAAGCGAGTTCTGTTTTCTCATACATGGGCAGTGCATCCATATCTGTGCGGTACAGAATGGTAGGTCCCTGGCCATTTTTCAGGATAGCCACAATGCCATAACCTCCGAAGTTTTCGGTTACTTCAAAACCGATTTTCTTCATCTCTTTCGCCAGTGCGAGAGCTGTTTCTTTTTCTTTGAGTGAAATCTCGGGATTTTGATGGCGGGTTTTATAAAATTCAAGAAGTTCACCCATATTTTCTATTAACACCTGACTAATTGTTTCAGGTTGATTGAGAGGAACAAATGCGTAAATGAAAAGGGTAAGG
>CAZONK010000169.1:0-7679 GCA_964581095.1 uncultured Roseivirgaceae bacterium | reverse complement strand
ATGCCCAATACTTTACCCATCAATAAATAAAAAGGGCGTACCGATGAAATTAAAATCTCAACCACGCGGCTGGTTTTTTCCTCCAGAACACCCTGCATAATCTGTGCGCCATAAATAAAAATGAGCAGGTATATCAGAAATCCGGTAATGTATCCAATTCCAAATGTAATTCCGGCGCTGCTTTCTGTTTCTTCACCTGATTCTGAAACATTTATTGATCGGATATTTACGCTCGATTTGAGATTTGCTATGGTAGCCGAATCAATTCCGGACTCCTGTAACTTAATCTTTTCGATACTTCTTTCAATTGCATTTTCAATATCACCTTCGGTTGAAAGGCTGAGGTTTGATTTAGAATAAACTATAACACCTTCCGGGTTATTCAAATCGAAGTCCGGAATATAAAGAAGTGCCTTATGGTCGCTCTCCTGAAACGCTATTTTTGCTGCTTCAAGAGTGCCGTCAATAAAAACGTAATCTCTTTCTGAAGTATTACTTAGCTTAATTTGCCCCGACTTATCCAAAACTTCAATGACTTGCTTTTTCTCAGATTCCTTATCTTTTGCAGCAAAATAAATAATTGCTCCCAGGATTGCAGGAATTAATAATGGTGTGAGAATAGTTGTAAGTAAAAATGATTTTTTAGTTACCCTGCTTAGATACTCCCTTTTAAATACTAGCCAAACTTTATTCATTATTCTGCTTTTTTTACCAGTTCGATAAATATGTCGTTCATGCTGGGGATATTCTCGTTAAAGGATTTAATTTCAATTTCCTTGAGAAGTGTACCTAACAATTCATTTGTTGAAAATCCATCATTTAATCGAATGGTAGCTTTCGTTAAATCTTCCGAAGTTTCCTTTTCAATAATTGAGTAATTACCGTTTTGTTCGGAAAGTGATCCAGTGTATTCAATAATAAAAGTATTTGATTTGAATTTGGATTTGATATCTTTTTTGGAGCCCTCAATTATTTTGTACGATTGATTGATTAGTGCAATATCATCGCACAACTCTTCCACCGATTCCATTCGGTGTGTTGAGAAAATGACAGTCGCCCCCCGATCTCTCAATTCAAGGATTTCGTCTTTTATTATATTGGCATTTACAGGGTCAAAACCAGTAAATGGTTCATCAAGGATAATAAGTTTTGGCTCATGGATCACTGTAGAAATAAATTGGATCTTTTGAGCCATTCCTTTAGATAGGTCTTCCAGCTTTTTATGCCACCAGTCAATAATCTCAAATTTCTCAAGCCACGCTTTAATTTTCTTTTTACTTTCAGCCTGAGACATTCCTTTTAGTTGGGAAAAGTACATTAATTGCTCCCCAACTTTCATTTTTTTATACAGGCCTCGTTCTTCCGGCAAATAGCCAATTATTTCGATGTGTTTTGGATTGAGCGGTTTACCATCGATAATAATTTCACCTTCGTCGGCATTAATAATCTGATTGATGATTCGGATAAGTGTTGTTTTTCCCGCACCATTGGGCCCAAGAAGTCCAAATATGCTTTTTTCAGGTACGGAAAGTGAAATGTCAGTTAATGCCTGATGATTGGCATATTTTTTAGTAACTCCTTTTATGTTAAGTATTTCCACAAGTAATAATTAATAAAATCCGGGCGAATCTATAAAAGATTTCAATAGTACCCAATTTGTGCTAAATACTTTCTATGATTTTAAAGAATGGTTGATTAACAACCTGAGCGGTATGATATTAGTAAGAGAAGGGGAATTTATTTCCTTTCCCGGAAGATTATATTTCCAAGGGATACATCAATGTTGAAAATCAACTGATCTTCAGCGCCTTCCTCGTAGTAGTCGTTTACATATATATCCGATTCGGTTTCATGAAACGACTTCGATAATTTAACCCCACACAACATGGTACTGTTGATCATTACTTTAATACCTGTACCCGATCGGGGTACAAGCACTTCAAGATTACCTGCTCCTACGCTTGCATCAATATAACTTGAAGACTTTGGACGGTCACTCATGTCAAGGTGTGCATCACCAAATCCAACTTCAGCGACAATCACTTTTGCATTTGCCAGGTTAAGTCTGCGCATTTGGACTGATCCCAGGTCAACTTTTACATTAAAAGTATCCATCATTACCTGGTTTCCAATACCGGAAAGGAATCCGATGTTGACATCAGCGCTACCGGTATTTATATAGAGATTATCTACAGAAAGACCCGATAGATCAACATATGCATCTCCAATACCATAATTTAGTTTCAGGGAATAGATGTTTTCATCAGTCAGGAATACTTTCCAAATGCTTTCGCTGAAGTTTTTACCGCCACTGAACATCTTATTAGATATAGACTGGCTGATGCTTTCGGTAGATTTGTCTTCTATTTTCAGATCAATTGTGCAAATTCCTTCACGTACGTTTCGATCAAACGAGTGATTGAATTCATCAATGTCCTTGTTTCCATAAACACTAAAAACTTCGGATTTGGTGGAGGGGCTGATATAGCATGTGCCGGAAGTTGCTGTATAATTAATTTCAATTTTTTTAAATTCCCCTGTATTTTCTACAGCAAAATGCTTCCTACTTTGGGCATATGAAATCAGCCCGCTACAGATAGCTACACCCGTCAACACAATATGTTTCCACATGGGTTGATTTACGTAGAAATAACAGAAGGGTTACGAAATAGTAAAAAAAATATAATAAAAAACGATAATTTTTTCTAAAACCCGTTTTCAGGCTAGTATTGGTATATTTTGTTTAAAAATATTCTTTCATTTTTTCAAAAAATCCCTTATCATTTTTACCCGGTTTTGGAATAAAATTGGGAGAATTGCGCAAATTGGACAATAATTCTTTTTCGTCTTTATCAAGGTGTTTTGGTGTCCAGACATTTACATGAACCAATTGGTCTCCTTTGCCGTATCCATTGAGATCTTTGATACCTTTTCCCCGCAATCGGAGGATTTTCCCGCTTTGTGTCCCGGCATCAAGTTTTATCTTGACAGCTCCATCAATTGTAGGCACTTCAATACTGGCTCCAAGTGCCGCATCAACGAAATTTATATAGAGGTCAAACACGATATTATTACCATCACGCTTAAGAGTATCGTGTTCTATTTCTTCTATTAGAATCAACAAATCACCTGCAGGTCCACCGCCCTGTGCTTCGTTGCCTTTCCCTGACATGGAAAGTTGCATATTATCGGTAACACCGGCGGGTATTTTTAATGGGATTACTTCCTCAGATAGCTCAAGTCCGTCAGGACCTACTCCGGCAGGTCTATTGTCAATTGTTTGACCTCCACCATGACATACAGGGCAGGTATTTGCAGAAACCATTTGGCCCAACATCGTATTCACTACTTTACGGATCTGACCTGTTCCATGGCAGGTTAAACAATCTTTGAAGGTAACACCTTGAGCAGCCACCCTCCGTTTTACCTTAATTTTCTTTTCAGTTCCAGTTGCTATTTCTTTGAGACTAAGCTTGAGTTTGATACGCAGGTTGGACCCTTTTCTTGCGCGTGCACCTCCACCTCCTCCGCCAAAGAAACTTTCAAATGGGTTGTGGCCGCCAAATATGTCACCAAATTGAGAAAATATGTCGTCCATTGACATGCCACCACCCTGAAATCCACCGCCAGCGGCACCGCCTACACCCTGGTGGCCAAAACGATCGTATCGTTGACGTTTTTCAGCATTAGACAATATTTCGTAAGCTTCCGCCGCCTCTTTAAATTTTTCTTCGGCAGTATCGTCATCAGGGTTTTTATCCGGGTGAAACTTAATTGCAATTTTCCTGTAGGACTTTTTTATTTCTTCCTGCGAGGCGGATTTATCAACACCCAGTATATCGTAAAAATCTCTTTTTGCCATCCCTCTGTTTTAGTTGCCTACCACCACTTTGGCATGCCTTATTACTTTTTCTCCTATCTGATATCCTTTTTCAATGGTATCAACAATTTTCCCTTTAAGTTTCTTTTTTGGCGCCGGTATCTGGGTAATGGCATCATGCAGTTCTGCATCAAACTTTGCACCTAAGCCCGTATCCATTACCTCCAAACCCCTTTGTTGTAAAGTACTTTGAAGCTTATTAAATATCAGGTCCATACCTTGTTTGTATGTTTTTAAATCAGATTCTACCGATACGGTACTTCCCGCACGTTCAAAATCATCAACAACCGGTAAGAGGGATACAATAAGTCCTTCGTTTGCGGTGTTAATTAATTCCAGCTTCTCTTTTGCTGTTCTACGCCTGAAATTTTCAAATTCTGAATATAGCCTCAGATACTTATCTTTTAACTCCGATATCTCCGTCTGGAGCTTTGTTAATTCATCAACTTCTTCTTCCTCCTGTACTTCAACTTCTACCTGGTCAGTGTCATTTTGCTCCTGCGATGATTCTTTTGCAGCTTCAGCATTTGCAACCTCTGACTCCAATCCTTCGTTTTTATTATCTTTTTTCTTTGCTGTCATTTTATTCCTGTATTTTAATAATACTTGTCACTGTTTTATCCACGTCCAAAAACGCATGGCCTCATCCACTGGGATTGCCGGAAAAAGTATCCATAGCTTACCCCTGGACTTAATTGTAAAAGTTTAATGGCAATTTCTTTGCCAATAAATTTTACTGCCATATTGACACAATTATTGTTTTAGTAAATGCCAGATTTTATCTTTTAAATGATCCAGTCCCACATTTGCCGCCGAGGATATGAAATGATGATCGATATCTGCGGGTAATTCCTTTACAATTTCAGCTTTTAGTTCATCATCGAGCAAATCCGATTTGCTAATTACAAGCAACCGGTTTTTGTCTAAAAGTTGAGGATTATACTTTGTAAGTTCATTTAAAAGTGTTTTGTATTCGCTTTCAATGTCGATAGAGTCAGCGGGGATCAGGAACAATAATATGGAATTACGCTCAATATGCCGTAAGAATCGCAGGCCGATGCCTTTACCCTCTGCAGCACCTTCGATGATACCGGGGATATCTGCCATTACAAATGACTGGTGGTCATGGTAGGAAACCACTCCCAGGTTTGGAGTAATGGTAGTAAAGGGATAGTCAGCAATTTCTGGTGTTGCGGCTGAAACAACGGATAATAAGGTGGATTTCCCGGCATTGGGGAACCCAACCAGCCCCACATCCGCGAGTAGCTTCAATTCAAAAATATACCATGCTTCGATACCATCAATCCCGGGTTGTGCATGGCGCGGGGCCTGGTTGGTGGAAGTTTTAAAATGGTCGTTCCCAAGCCCCCCCATTCCTCCTTCAACCAATATTATTTCTTCTCCATCCTGAATAATTTCAAGAACCTTTTCTCCGGAAGACTCAGATTTTACAATAGTTCCTGTTGGAACTTCAAGTATAGTATCCTCACCCTGGGCCCCGGACCTTTTACCGCCTTCACCGGGTTTGCCATTTCCTGCAATCACATGTTTGCGATAGCGAAGATGCAACAACGTCCATAGTTGTTTGTTGCCTTTTAAAATGATGTGTCCGCCACGGCCACCGTCTCCGCCATCGGGACCACCCAGGGGAATAAATTTCTCCCTCCTGAAATGGACAGAACCCGGGCCACCGGCGCCGGACCGGCAATGAATTCGAAGCTGATCAATGAAATTCCCGGAAGCCATAGGATTAAAATTGATTAATTATCTGAATCGAGAACGGCGCATAGCCTGTCAAATATTTCATCAATCTGACCTACTCCATGAATTTTATTGAGCTTTCCCTGTCCATCGTAATAATTTGCTACAGGGATGGTTTCATTTTCATACACGGCTATACGGGTACGAATTTTATCTTCATTCTGATCGTCTGTCCTTCCGGATGTTTTGCCTCGTTCAAGTATGCGATTTATTAGCTCATCTTCGGGTACATCCAACAATAGCATTGTGCGAATGGGGTAGGATTTTTTGGATAAAAGGAGATCCAGGGCTTCTGCCTGGTGCACCGTGCGTGGAAAGCCATCAAAAATAAAACCCGAACTGTTGGGGGTGGAATTTATTTTGTCTTCTACCATTCCTATCACAACATCATCAGGTACGAGGTGGCCTTCATCCATATATTTTTTTGCAAGTGTTCCAAGTTCGGTACCTTCAGCAAGGTGTTTTCGAAACAAGTCACCCGTAGCAATATGTGTTAGTTTATATTTATTGATCAGTTGTTCGCTCTGGGTACCTTTCCCTGAACCGGGAGGGCCGAATAGTATAATGTTGTTCATAAAATTATTTGTTTATGCTATTTGATAAATGTCTTTATAGTGCCTTCCGATTCCGTTATAATCAAGGCCAAATCCTACCACAAACTTATTGGGTATTTCAAACCCGACATATTTCAATTTAAACCCGTCATGTATCCGTGCATCGGGTTTGTACAACAATGTAGCGATCTCCAGGCTGTTAGGTTTCTGGCTATTGATCATTTTTATTAATTCCACCATCGTGTTTCCAGTATCTACTATATCTTCAAGGATTATAATATCCCGGTTTGTTATGGTTTCATTAATTCCCAATAATTTTTTGACATCCCCTGTTGAATTTGATTTTTTGTAGGAAGCTATTTTTACAAAAGATATTTCTGCCTGAATGGAAATGTTTTTTAATAAATCAGCAGCAAACATAAACGCACCATTTAATACAGCAATAAAAAGAGGGGGATGATCATAATAATCTTCACTGATTTGTTTACCAATTTCTCCAATTCTATTCTGAATTTCAGAAGCTTTCAGATAAATTTCGAATTGTTTGTCCTCAATTTTCATTATAAAAAATAAGTGCCCTGAAAACGTTCAGAGGTGTAAATATAGTTATTAAAAAACCTATATTAATATTATAATTCAGCCATTAAATTCCTGTACATCGCGATCATTGAATGGATGTCGGATTTATGAACAATTTCATCGGGAGAGTGTACATTATTTTCCGGTGCGCCTACAAAACACCAGTCGATAGGGTAGGGGGATTGCTGGATTTCCCGCCCGTCGCTGGAGCCACCACCTTCAACTTCAATCTGGTAAGGAACGTCATGCGTATCCGCAATTGAAATAATTTTATTGATATAAGATTGGCGTGGTATATTGTGGTCGCGCATTGATATTACTACTCCATTTCCGGGTTTTACGCCGTCAGTTACCCAGGTAATATCGGCGATGAGCGCCTGGGTGACGCCCCACTTTTCATGTATGAATTTGATCAGAAACGGTACCGATCCCCCGCCATGTTCTTCCCAGCAAGAAAATACCAGCAATCCGTTTTCCAGTGTTTCGGCCAGCTTCAACAGGGTATATATACCCAGGCGATTGTCTAAATAGCAGGATTGCACCATGTTGTTTGTCTCACGAAAATCCATTTTGAAAACCAGGTTCGTACCGCTTTTTATGGGCCTTCCGAAGTCATATTTTATATGTTTTTGGGCGTCAGTTTTCAAAGTGCATTCAATAGCTCCCAGGTTGTCAGAGCCTACCAGTATGGTTCCCTCAAGGGCTTCGGGGCTACCAATGGGCACCAACTGGTCTTCGTATCGTACTGTATATCCGTGTGAATCCATATGGGCGAATATTGCGGTACGTGGGGTACCAAATTTTAATGCAAGGCAATCCTGAAATCCTTTACCGTAAAACAGTTCAGGTTTTGTCTTCCAGGTTTTACTGTTTTCTGAAACATAATTTATCAAAAAATCCCTGAC
>CAZONK010000168.1:0-7720 GCA_964581095.1 uncultured Roseivirgaceae bacterium | reverse complement strand
GCTGACAACATTCCCGATATTGATGCCAATACTTTCAATGGAAACCTGGGGGGGTAATCCATCCAGGTAGTAATCGTTAGCATTCCATCTCCGTTAAGTTTATCCCACATCTCATTGAAAGCTTCCCTTGTGAGTAAATATTCTTCTTCGAGGGCGTTAAGTCCGGAATTGCCACCAAATGAATTAAGCGTTGGAATTATAATCAGGTCATACCTTAAGGTATCTTTTCGCAAAAATGATCGTGATTCAGATATAGTATAAGAAACACGTTCATCATACCACCAATCAACATTCTTGCTTTCCAGTAACTCGGGTAATAGCGGATGTGTTTCAACAGCTTTGATTCTACTTGTGCCATTGAACAAGGCATGTTCAATATCCCACCCCGTACCGGCCTCCAACACCAACACGCATTCAGGATCCGATATCCGGTATGGGAGATCCTTGAGTACATAATTAAAAATTCCATCCTTACCGGTATTTGTATTTTTCATCAGCACACCATACCAGTTACCATTTACAAACACACCTACTACTTCAGGTACCCGATCATGGAAGGAAAGGCTTATTCCTGGTGCATATCTTAATGCCGGAGCGGCTACTACCTGAAGCAACCCATGTGGATCGTTTTTTTGCCATATGATTTCCGAATCCGGTAAATCCAGTGTTTTACTTATACTTTTAAACTGGGATGGAGTAAGTGGTGGTGAATAAAGAAAGAGCCCGAGAAGAATACAAATACTGATCCCTCCAAAAATTTTATGAATGAATTGCCTGTTTCTGATCAGGATAATGCCGGAAGTTACAGCCAGCAATCCGGGTAGTGCAGGTAATGATGACGGATCCGTAACACGTATAAGTGCCAGTGCCAAAACACCACCCAGCCCCGAACCAATCATGTTGGCGAAATACAACCGGGAAATGCTTTTTGCTTCCCTTATAAAAATCAGTCCAATGGCCATGGCAGCGAAGAAAAAGGGTAAAAAGAATAATAAATAGGTAACCAGGAGCCGTACCACCTGCTTGCCGGAGCTAAAAATCAGATAGGAATCAAACCGGATGCCGCTATATTGCGAACCAACAACAACAATGCCCATCATCAAACCTGCCATTATCATAAGCAGTGGTATGAGATCGTTGAAATGTGTGATTGCCCATGACCTGATAAACGTAAGTAATGTACCGGAAGCGGCAAATCCGAGAAGTGCTACTGAAATTATCATATATGCAAAATGATACCACTGAACAATGGACAGTAGTTGCACCAAAATGATCTGGTAGGCAATAAGTGCCCCCGAAAGAACAACAAGCCCAGCCATCAGCCGGTTAGAGGTTGCTGTCAATGGATCAGTTTCGGGTAAATGGAACAAACCGGACAGGAAACAGGTTTCGCGTTTTCACTTTACCCTGCATATTTTTTTCAATCAGCATCAATGACTGTACCTGCATGGGTGATCCCACTGGAATAACCATTTTACCACCAGGTTTCAACTGGCCAATAAGTGGAGGCGGTATGAATTCAGCAGCAGCAGTTACAATAATGGCATCGAAAGGCCCCTTTTCTTCCCAACCATAATAGCCATCGGCTATTTTCGATATGATATGATCATATCCCAGGTCCTTAAATGTTTCCTTCACTGCTTCACCCAATTCGGGAACAATCTCAATGGTATAAACTTGATCCGTAATTTCAGCGAGCACTGCCGCCTGGTACCCCGATCCGCTACCAATTTCCAGTACGTTAGAATTAGATTGTAAGTCAAGGATGTCCGTCATATAGGCCACAATATAAGGTTGTGATATAGTTTGCCCATATCCTATCGGAACCGGTCCGTCATAATATGCCCTGTCTCTTAGTTCTTGGGGAATAAATAAATGCCGTTTTACAATTCGCATTGCTTTCAGCACATTTTTATCACTTATTCCGCGCATTTCGATCTGCTCACTAACCATCCTTTTCCGGGATTCTTCAAATCTTTCCTGAAACGAAGAAAACAGGGGTAAAAACAGGGCCAGATAGTATATAGTACTGTGCATAGTAATTGTAATTCTTCTATTAAATTACAAAATTTTCAGGTTTTTATTTAAAAATCGGCGGTGAATAAAAGATATCAATTCATTCATTAAATGGTGGAAAATATTTATTCAAGAAAAACAATTATTGTAAACACTGTGCCGTCCTTTTTTCGAGATCCAAATGCAGGTCATCAAGATTTACCCCATATTTACCTGTTCGTAAATTCCGGCGGTTCCACTCCGAATAATACTTTTCGTTCTTCTTTAATTCTTTGTCATCAATCAGAATCATTGCCTTTTCAAAATAAGTAATAGCTTTTTCACAATCATCCTGGTAATCCTGAGCGAGAATACCCATTTGTAAAACAACGCTGGGATGCTGTGGGTTTGATTCAATAAACTTTTCAAGATAGGGTAATGCCTGTTCATAATCCTTTTGCTCCAGCATCGGGAAGATATCTTTATATTTCATCTTTTGAGCTGAACCTTCAGAATTAACTAACAATAGCAATACAAATGGAATTGTGATTATAAGAAATCGCATTTTACAAATATTATAAGTTGTTAGTAATTGAGTTTCGCACCGAGTAATAATAATCCAAATTAATATTCAACTCGGATTATTCATTAGAAAAAATGAATAATTGACGAAAATGCTGATTTTCACCATTTTGTCAGGGTTATCCCAGACATTTGAAAATAGCCAAATTGATCTTAGCATTTTTACATAACCTGATGATTTTCAAATCGTCTGATTATGCAATAGTTTCTATTGCATAATCACGGCTCAATAATCCTGCCAGTATTCTTCTTAAAATCACTTTAGTATACTTCATTGTTGAGTTTTCTGATTTTACAAAATTAATCAGACTTCCTTGACTTTGATAATATCTACCGGACAGGCACTGGCAACTTTTTTATGAAGTTTCAAATCTCCCTGCAATAGCTTGAGTGTATGGAATCCTTTTTTATTTATACTACCAATCAAAGTACATTTACCATCCTTTCTGGTAATTCGCCAGTGTTCAAAATCCAATTCCACACAATAATTACATCCAATGCATTTAGCCCTCTGGTACGTAATAATGATCACGCTTCAACCAACTTATAAAGTTTGTCAGATGAACGAATCTTTTGAGACAACGGGAAAGTGCAATCGTCACCTTTGGCAGCCATCTCTACAGGTTGATCATCCACAACCAGGCTTTCGATGGTGGTTTCTAGTGTACCTGTGGATGGCCCCTGAATCAGCACCCGGTCCCCTACAGTTAACTTTTGGGTTTCAATCTTAAAATGGGCCACTTCAATTTTCGGGAAGTAGTGTACTCCTTTGCCCAGGAATACTTTTTTCTGAGTTGCCTTGGAACCACTGGAATCTGTCCATTCGCCTAGATCCTGCCCAAGGTAATAACCACCCCAGAAACCTCGATTATAAACAGTTTCCAGGTCAGTCATCCATTTTTTTATCTTTGTGCCGGAATAAGTACCATCATGATACGAATCAATGGCCTCCCGGTAACATCGTATTACTGTTGCTACGTATTCCGGTGCCCTGCCACGGCCTTCAATTTTGAGTACAGAGACACCCGTTTCTAACAATTGATCAAGAAAATCAATAGTACACAAATCTTTCGGTGACATGATATATTCATTGTCAATCTCCAGCTCGTGGCCGTCTTCCAGGTCAACCACTTTGTACTTTCGCCGGCAATTTTGTTTGCAAGCCCCCCTGTTGGCAGAGGAATTCTGGGTATGGAGGCTCAAATAACATTTTCCTGATACCGCCATACATAAAGCGCCATGAGCAAAAACTTCAACCTGTATCAAATTACCCTCTGGTCCACGGACGTTCTCATTAACGATTCCGTCACAAATCTCCTTTACCTGGCGCAAACTCAATTCCCTTGATAACACCATTACTTCGGAAAACAAGCTGTAGAATTTTACAGTCTCAATATTGGTTATGTTGAGTTGAGTAGAAATATGAATTTCCTGATCTATGGACCGGGCATACCCGATTACCGCTTGGTCAGAAGCAATAATTGCAGTAATTTCAGCTTCTTTCGCTGCATTGCAAATTGTTTTTACAAGCGAAAGATCGTGGTTATAGACAATGGTATTGAGCGTAAGATATGTCTTCACTCCTCTTTCGGAGCATCGACTGTTTATTTCTGCTAAATCATCCAACGTAAAGTTAATCGAGGACCTCGCACGCATATTCATTTGCTCAATGCCAAAATATACCGAATCGGCCCCATTATCGATTGCAGCTTGCAAGCTTTCGAATGACCCTGCCGGAGCCATTAGCTCTGTTTTCACTCCACCCATTCAACAAAATTAGATATATTTTTCATGATGAGGGAAAGTATTTTTAATTATGACTGAAATTTGCTATTTTGAAGTGGAAATGAAAAAAGATTTAATAATAAAGGAACAACTATACGAAAAGTGTAGCGAACATGTTGATCAGCGGATATACAATCTTCTGGAAATAATTAAAACCAGCCAGGAAGCGGCCAATGATGAATCTAAGAGCAGCGCGGGTGACAAATATGAAACCACCCGTGCAATGATGCATTTAGAAAACGAACAAGGCCAAATTCAGCTAAACGAAGCGTTGAAACTCAGAAAAACACTGGATCTGATTCCAAAGGGAAAAATTAAAAACAAAGTACAACCAGGTGCTTTGGTTAAAACATCCAGTGGCTCCTACTATATTTCGGTGAGTATTGGAAAGATCACACTTGGGAAAGATGACTACTATGCAATATCTGTTGCCTCTCCCATTGGACAGAGACTAAACCAAAAGAATGTTGGTGATTCAATCGAGTTTAACGGGAAAAAGATGAAAATAAAGGAAATTGTATAGTCTAGTCTTTAATTCTCAATAATTTAAAGTATTCGTATTTGATTTTCTTTGTTAATCCATCAAGGTTACCCAACCATTCTTTCCCTGAAATCTTCGTTAGGGCCTGTACTGCTTTTATTGACTTTCATTTCAGCATTGCTAACCGCATGCAAAGCCTGCAATTGGCGGGCAGTAAGTGTGGATCCGTCATGGCTCCAGCCCGGGGGATAAAAAACATACTTTAATTTATCCTTATATGTTGGTGCACGTTGTACATCATTCCATATACACTTAAATTCATAGGTGTTAGCAAGTATCGGGTTATTGTTTCCCGGAGGTTTCAGTACTCCAAATTTTGTATTAAGACCTTTGATTGGATGTTGATATGTTCCAAAAATCCTGTCCCATACCAAAAACATTCCACCGTGATTCATATCAAGATACTCAACATTACTCGAATGGTGCACCGTGTGGACGTAAGCATTGTTTACGATCCTTCCAAACCGCCCAAGTGATGGGACAAGTTGCGAGTGTAGAAAAAATTGAAACAGCCCATTGATTATTAAAGCTGTAGCTATCATGAAAGGTTCAAATCCAATGAATGCCATCCATAACCAAAATACAGGCTTATATAATGTCACAAACCATCCGTTCCGAATGCCTACTGACAAATTGAACATGTCGGCATTGTGATGAGGCGAATGGGCAGCCCATAAAATCCGGATGCTATGGCTTAACCGGTGATGCCAGTAAAAACTAAAGTCATCCCCTATAATTGCAAATACCCATATATACCAGGCCCAACCAAATGATTCATATCCTAAATATTCTATTCGGAATTCTTTTGAAAATTCAAATACAAGGTAAAATACTCCCAGTGCCCAAACTTTTGTGAATAGTGCAATTACAGAAGAGACTCCTGCAATTGTAAAGCTTGAAAGTGATTCTTTTAGATTGTATAATTTTTTTGAATAGAAATACTCCGCAATGATAAGTGTAATAAAAATGGGGTACGCAACCATTGCAACCCCTTGCATGTTCAAATCCATAAAATGTGTATTAAAGCAGTCTTTCTAAAAAATATAAGCAATGATGAATGATAAAATCAAAAAAAAGGGATGAAGTAAGTGTTTGATAGTTTAAGAGTTAAAGCAAACCCGGATGTATCAAAATAATAATTGATTGTATTCTATTAAATGTATTCTCCAATTATATGCATTAAAAATGTTGTGTCAAACACAATTCTCATTAATTTTTCAAAGATTGAATTTGCATTCTCAAAATTGAAAACAAATAAGGTAGTCGATTAGTTTCAAATTATTTGACTTGTATTTTTCACACCAAAAGAAAAACCAATCCTACTCAAACCTACCATAATCAATACCTTCAGGATATCCTACTTTAATATTATTTCGGGCAAATCCCTTCTTTATTTCCTGGTAAATGCTGAACCTGGCTTCCCAATAGTCATTGGGGTTAATATAAGGCATGAGTATAACCCGAATTGTGTGGCTTTCGTATTCTTTTATCCCAATTGATGCAGACTCACCATCCAAAACCATTGGATTAGCTTTTAATATATCTTTTAAGATGGCCAATACATCTTCATAATTATTTTCATAGGCGATGGAAACCTCCAACTCAAGTCTTAGTACTCCTTTTTTGCTAAAATTAACAACCACATCATCTGTAATTTTTCTATTTGGGATGATCCTGATTTTTTTTCCCGGAGATTCTATGATTGTGTTAAAAATTTGAATCTCTTCAACAGTGCCGAAATTATCATCAATTTCTACGATATCCCCAACCTTGTACGGTTTAAAAAGCAAGATAATAACTCCCGATGCAAAGTTTCCCAGGTTGCCCTGCAGGGCAAGTCCAACTGCAAATCCTGTAGCAGCTAATACGGCTATAAACGATGCCGTTTCAATACCCACTATTTCTGCTACACTAAAAAGTAGAAGGACTTTGAGGCCCATATTTGTAATGGATAGAAGAAATGGTGTAATTTCTTTTCCCATTCCGGTCTTTTCCATCCAGGCCCTGAGTAGTCTTTTTAATCTTTTTATCACCCAGAAACCTACAACAAGTACGATTATTGCAAGACCAAGCTTTGGCAGGTATTCCATACCTAATTCTATAGCTTTGTCAAGAGCTGTATTAATCCTTTCCACTGGTAAATTTTAGAAGTTTTCAAAAAATATTTTAATCAGGACAAGCACCATCGGTCCAGTTAAGAAGGCCTGCATTTTCAGCAACACAGGCATTACTGTATGTTTCACCGTCGCAACCACATACCGGGGTATAATCCATGGTACAAGCAGCTTCTGCGTTAATTTTACTTTCATCTATGCACATTTCTTTTTCCTCATTGCAACCCCAAGCAAGCAAGACCAATATAATCATTAAAACCTTTTTCATCTGTTTAAAATTTTTCGTTTTGCAGTAAATCTGCAAAAAATTTGTAATACATTCAGGAACTTGAACGAATTTGTTTTGATTATCCACTTGTGTGTATTTTTTGATTGAAATAATTGAACTAACCATCTAACTATTATTATTTAAGTTAGTTGATTAAATCGATATCTTGAATTATTGGTCAAATAATAACTATCTGATTGGAAAATTTAAAGACAAACCATGATACTAGACTATGGCATAGCCATGACTATGTCATGAAGATGATTATAAGCATAGAAAAGTACAATTAAATGAAAGTTATTCCGTGCTGTGAAAATGCGTTCCCATGCCCCCCCTGCCAGCCGCAGGCAGGCTCATTGAGGCCCGCCCGGACGAGCCATTGACGGACGGAACCACGACGTCAAGTCCGAGAATGTCAGCTTGGAACCTCATCAG
>CAZONK010000167.1:3358-7786 GCA_964581095.1 uncultured Roseivirgaceae bacterium | reverse complement strand
TGCCACTATGTTGCCCTGGAAGAGCTGCAGGTTACAGATTTTTTAGAGCGGGATAAACTAAAGAACATTTTGACTTTGTCGAAAAAATGGGAAACAACACAGGCAGGGGAACTTATGGCGGGTTTGGGGGAGGAATATTCGTACAATGATATCCGGTTTGCCATTGCCCATTTAAACTCCAAAAAACAATCTTGAAAAGAGGCTTTTTCCAGAATTCAATATGACAAACTTTTGGCAATCCGTTTTATTAATTTATCATAATTTAGTATTGTAACATTTACGACTGGAGGATTTGGAGATATTATCCCTGTGATTCCAGTCGCAACTTATTACTATACTTGAAATGATAAAAGTATTGTTGTGATTGTGTCTATCATTTCTGAATATTTCAAGAATAGTAATGAACAAAAACCCAAAGAATGAAAAATCATAGACAAGAAAAGCAAAAACTATCTTTAACCGGGTCTGTTGCATTAGGAACGGGTGTAATGATTGGCGCAGGGATTTTTGTCCTTATGGGACAAATAGCTGAGTTAGTGGGCGATTTATTTCCATTAGCATTTATAGCCGGTGCAATAGTTGTTGGATTCAGCTCCTATTCATACGTTAAATTTTCTAATGCCTATCCATCATCAGGAGGAATAGCAAAATTCTTAACAAAATCTTACGGTCCTGGTACGGCAACAGGCACATTTTCATTGTTAATGTATGTGTCAATGGTTGTTTCTGAGAGTTTAGTGGCAGGTACTTTTGGTGCATATACACTTAGGTTATTTCCTGCCGAATATGCAGGTTATGCATCGATTTTAGGTGTAATACTTATTGCATTTGCTTATATAGTCAATATATCCGGTAATAAAGTGATTGAAGTTACTGCAACTTTTACGGCAATAATCAAGGTTGTTGGAATTGCAATTTTAGCGATTTCAGGACTTATAATTTCCGGTTTACCAACTATTACCGGTACTTATGTTTCTGAAGCCAGTAGGAGTTTACCAGGAGGATTTGGATTTGTAGCGGCATTGGCATTGTCAATTCTTGCTTATAAAGGGTTCACAACAATCACCAATCAAGGAGGTGATATTGAAAATCCACATAAAAATATCGGTCGGTCTATTATTGTTTCAATCATAATATGCACATTCATGTATACTGTTTTAGCACTGTCAGTTGCCGGAGGATTAAGTATATCAGAGATTATTGAGGCAAAAGATTATGCCCTGGCGGCAGCAGCTAAACCTGTATTCGGCGAATGGGGTTCGCTGTTAACTATTATCCTTGCTATCATTGCCACAGTTTCCGGGGTAATAGCGAGCGTTTACTCAGCTTCAAGAATGTTTGGTATGCTTAGTAATATGAAGCAGATTCCTAACATAAATAAAATGGGTAACCTTAAAAACCCAGCCCTGATATTCACCGTTTCCCTGGCAATACTTTTGACCATTTTATTTGATCTTACCCGGATTGCTTCCATTGGAGCTATCTTTTACCTCATAATGGATATAGCCATTCATTGGGGTCTTTTTCGGTATCTTAGAAAAGAATTTAATTTCAATCCTTTAATCCCCTTAATTGCGATAATAATGGATGCAGTTATTCTGGTTACATTTATCTATATAAAATATTTGAACGACCCATTTGTTCTTATTGTAGCCCTAATAGGATTAGTTCTGATTATTTTGGGTGAGCGTCTTTTTATGAAGTCTCACACTGATAGAGAAGGGAATATGCACATGGAAATGGATGAGGAAGAAATGAATGGTATGACATAATTTACATAGCCGAATCGTTGTTAGGATTCATTGGGTCCCAATGATTGAGAATATACCAATAAATGTTATAATAGTGCTATATTTATAGAAACCAATCAATATGGAACATACATATAAAATTGCAGGAATGACCTGCTCAGGCTGTGAAAACAGTATTGAAGATGCTTTGGGAAATTTAAAAGAAGTTACTAAAGTAACCGCCAACTTAAAAAAAGAAGAGACTGTTGTAGAAATGACGGCCCATATTCCAATAGAAAAATTACAAGAAACCTTATTAAAAGCAGGATTGCATTATACTATAGAAGTTCCTGGGCATGAAAACAGTCATGCAGAACACAATCATAAACACGAACATGTAAAAGATATCCGGCCAGGCAACGGAGTATTTTATTGCTCTATGCACTGTGAAGATGAAAAAACCTACGACAAAGCAGGAAGTTGTCCCGTTTGCGGAATGAATTTGATAGAACAACCAACCCTGAAAGCAACCGGGACGGAACATGCAACACAATATACGTGTTCGATGCATCCGGAAATAATAAAAGATACTCCTGGTGCTTGTCCTATTTGTGGAATGGATTTAGTACCAATGGAGCCGACTGATAGTGAAGAAGATACAACCTATTTAATATTGCTAAAAAAAATGAAGGTTTCCGTATTATTTACGGTACCAATTTTCCTTATTGCTATGGGTGATTTGATCCCAGGAAATCCGTTAGCCAACGTTTTCTCACAAATTTCCTGGAACTGGATTCAACTCATTTTGTCTCTTCCGGTAGTGTTTTATACCACCTGGATGTTCTTTGAGCGTGCCTACAAATCTATAGTAACATGGAATTTGAATATGTTTACTTTAATAGGAATAGGCGCTGGTGCTGCTTTTTTATTCAGTATTGTGGCCATACTTTTTCCAGCGGTTTTTCCTGACCAGTTTAAAACTGAAAGCGGTACGGTATTCGTTTACTTTGAAGCGGTAACAGTAATTCTTACTTTGGTTTTGTTAGGTCAATTACTGGAAGCCAAAGCGCATAGCCAGACCAGTGGAGCTATAAAAGAACTATTAAAACTGGCTCCAACCGAAGCAACATTGGTTACTCCTGAAGGGGATAAGGTTATATCAATTCACGATATCAAAGAAGGTGATTTACTGCGGGTAAAACCTGGTGATAAAATACCTGTTGATGGAAAAATCACCGAGGGACAGAGCAATATTGATGAGTCGATGATTACCGGAGAGCCCATTCCTGTAGATAAAGGTGAAGGCGATAATGTGAGTTCAGGTACTATAAACGGAATAAAATCTTTTGTAATGGTAGCTGAAAAGGTAGGTTCAGAAACTTTGCTTGCCCAAATTATTCAAATGGTAAATAATGCCAGCAGATCAAGGGCCCCTATTCAAAAATTAGCTGATAAAATCTCTAAATATTTTGTTCCTATAGTGATTTTAGTTTCCTTAAGTACCTTTATTGTTTGGTATACATTTGGCCCGGAACCTGCAATGGTTTTTGCCTTTGTCAATGCAATAGCAGTACTGATTATTGCTTGTCCTTGTGCACTGGGCCTGGCTACACCCATGTCTGTTATGGTTGGTGTTGGTAAAGGGGCGCAAAATGGTGTGTTGATCAAAAATGCCGAAGCAATAGAAAATTTGAATAAAGTAGATGTTTTAATAACCGATAAAACAGGTACTTTAACCGAAGGAAAACCATCCGTTGAAAAAGTGGTAAATGCTTCTGGTGAATTTGATCCTGAAATATTGGGATATATCGCATCACTTAATCAACATAGTGAACATCCTTTGGCAGAAGCCATTATGAAATATGGAACAAAAAATAATATCACGCTAAAATCAGTTGATGGTTTTGAAGCTGTAATGGGCAAAGGTGTAGTCGGATCGGTTGATGATAAAAAGATTGCCGTTGGGAACAAGAAATTAATGCAGCAAATTGACGCTGAAGTTTCAGATAACCTTAACAATAAAATTGTTGCAGAGCAGAAATTAGGAAAAACTGTTTCTTACGTATCTGTTGATGATAATGTAGTGGGTTATGTATCTATTACTGATGCTATAAAGGAAACCAGTAAAAAAGCCATTGGTATACTTCAAAAAGAAGGTGTTGATGTTATAATGCTAACGGGTGATAATAAGAATACGGCTAAAACCGTGGCCGATGAATTAAATCTATCCAGTTTTCAAGCAGAATGTTTACCAGAAGATAAACTGAACGTAATTGAGAAACTACAATCAGAGGGCAAAATTGTTGCAATGGCAGGAGACGGTATAAATGATGCTCCCGCCTTAGCACAAGCAAATATTGGTATTGCAATGGGAACAGGAACAGATGTAGCTATTGAAAGTAGTGAAGTAACTTTGGTAAAAGGCGATTTGCTGGGTATCGTAAAGTCAATTAATTTAGGAAATGCAGTAATGAAAAACATCAAACAAAATCTGTTTTTCGCCTTTATTTACAATGTATTGGGTGTGCCGGTTGCTGCTGGTATTTTGTATCCTGTATTTGGCCTTTTGCTTTCGCCAATGATTGCAGCTGCGGCTATGAGCTTTAGTTCGGTTTCTGTGATAGTAAATTCCTTAAGACTGAGAAAAATTTCATTGATTGAATAGGAGACTGTTTTTAATACAGAAATAAAAAAATGC
>CAZONK010000167.1:0-3258 GCA_964581095.1 uncultured Roseivirgaceae bacterium | reverse complement strand
ATAAAAAAATGCCCGAAACAGCTGTAATTCCAGATAGCTACAATGACAAGAATTACAGCCCGCTTTCAACTTAATTGTAAACTGAATGATAAATACTTCGAAATCGCCTGCTTTTATATACTAAACGTTTGCTCCTATAATGAAAATACAGGAATTAACAATTTACACGAGTCGATTGTCAGAACAGAAACAGTTCTACCCCAAAACATTAGGATTGACAATTATAAATGAATCAAACAATGAGGTATTATTTAATATTGGATACTCCAGCTTGAGATTGATAAAAAGAGAAGGAAATACACCCTATCATTTCGCTTTTAACATTCCCTCAAATAAAGAAGAAGACGCACTTGGCAAGAAGGACGGAAAAACAGAATACTTCATTGCCCAATAAAGCAGTAAATAATCCAGATGAATGGATTGGGATGCAAAAACAACTTACAACGCGAGACACAATAAACAGAGATTTGAAAGACTTCAATAGCATTTTAAACAACATCAGTCGTTTCGTAAATCTCCTACCCGAAGAAGAGCAGGAACTCATTTCAATCATTAGAACCACCAAGGTAATAAAACGCCAGTTCATAGATCAGCCGGGGTTTACAAGTGGTTTCAGAAATTATGTTGTAAAAGGTGCATTCCGATCATTTTTTATTGATAATAATGGTAAAGATCACACCGTTCAGATAGCAATCGAAGATTGGTTTGTCAGCGATTTTTACAGTTACATCTCACAGACACCTGCAACCCTATATGTAGAGGAGGTGCATTCCGAACAAAGCTGAAGGGTGTAGATGGCAAGCAAGAAGGCCATCCTGATAAGGCAGCAATTGCTATAATCAACATGGTTAATTCTGAGAATCCAACATTGCGTTTGCCGCTGGGAAAGACCGCATTGATGACAATCAGCATGAAAATTGAAAGTGTAAAATCTGATCTGGAAGCAAACAGAAAAATAGCTGAAAATGCCGTATATGGGTAAGAAATCGAGCTGGTAAAAGAGTATCAGCCAAATAAATCCGAAAATACGTCAACCAGTTTTTCGAAGGATTTTATTTCAATAGTATAGCTTCCATTAATTTTTTTACGGCCAGGATTTGCGATATAGATCGATTTAAAACCCAGTTTTTCAGCTTCCGATATCCGGTTTTCAATGCGGTTGACGCTTCGTAGTTCACCCCCCAAACCAACTTCAGCTGCAAAACATGATTTATCAGGGAGTTCCATATCTTCATGCGAAGATATAATGGCTGTGCACACGGCAAGATCAATTGCGGGATCTTCCACTTTTATGCCCCCTGCCATATTGATGAATATATCACTAAGACCAAGTCGGAAACCACCTCTTTTTTCGAGTACCGCGAGAAGCATATTGAGCCTTTTGGCATCAAATCCTGTTGGAGATCGCTGAGGAGTACCATAGGCGGCCGTGCTTACGAGTGCCTGCACTTCAATAAGCAATGACCTGTTTCCCTCCAAAGTTGCTCCGATGGACGAACCACTTAAGTCTCCCGTTCGATGGGTAATGAGTATTTCCGATGGGTTAGATACCTGTCGTAAACCCTCTGATGTCATTTCATATATTCCAAGTTCAGAAGTTGAACCAAACCTGTTTTTGCTTGTCCGAATGATTCGATAACTGTAGTGCATGTCCCCTTCAAACTGCAGTACTGTGTCTACCATATGTTCCAGTACTTTCGGGCCTGCAATACTACCATCCTTGGTTATATGTCCAATAATAAAAACAGGGGTGCCGGTTTCTTTGGCATATTTCATAAACTCGCCCGCTGATTGGCGAACCTGGGATACACTCCCGGGAGTAGATTCTATAAGTGAAGAATATAAAGTTTGTACAGAATCCAGTATTACCAGATCCGGTACTAAACTTCCGATATGTTTAAAGATTTGCTGTGTATTGGTTTCGCTCAGAAAAAAACAATTATCTGACTTAAATCCCAGACGATCAGCGCGCATTTTTATCTGGTGATCACTTTCCTCACCTGATACGTACAATATTTTAAATTCTTTGAGCGCAAGCGCTACCTGAAGCAACAGTGTGGATTTACCGATGCCTGGTTCTCCCCCAAGTAAAACCAGCGATCCCGGAATGATCCCTCCTCCCAGGACCCTGTTAAATTCCACATCTGAAGTTATAATCCGGGGCTGTTCTTTCACATCTATCTCCGACAACCTTTTAGGAACTGACGACCTGCTTTTATTTCCATTTTGCTCCCAGGATACTACGCCCTTTGAGGGTTTTGATACAATTTCCTCAACGAATGTGTTCCATTCCTTACATGATGGACAGTTTCCCACCCATTTCGCAGATTCATATCCGCAATTATTGCAAAAAAACCGTGTTTTGGTTTTTGCCACAATTAATTTAGTAATGTCATGCAACAAACTTACCTTTATTTTTGTTGAGGATTTATATTTTAAATCTGATGTTATTAAAATCCAAAGTGCTTATAGTAATTATAAGCATATTTCTTGCGCATTTTGGCAATGCCCAGGATACAAAACTTGTAGTGCTGGGGAATACAGTCGATATCAGCTCAAAAAATACATTTGAAAAGTTTGGAACCTATCTCGGCCAACTCTCTGACCCTTATACAATATTAATTCCGGGGGATTTACCTTCAGGAAGCCAATTGGAAGCATTGAAAAATGTCCTGCTTTCTTCAAATGCAACTCAAATAATAATTCTATCGGGAGACAGGGACTGGGACAACAATGGGCCCAATGGTTGGGATTATGTAAATTCCCTCGAAAAGAGTATAAAATCCTGGAAGGATAAACGTGTGGTATGGCCACTGAAAAAGGCATGCCCCGGTCCGGGATATATTAAAATAAATGAAACTACGGGTATCATTGCCTTTAATTCCCAATGGTTTAATCACCCCTATCGAAAACCCAGCCCCGAAGATGGAGTTTGCAAAATTGCCACTATTGGTGATTTTATGGAAGAATTGGATGATCTGCTAGATGCACATGGAGACAAAAACCTGGTAATTACTGCCCACTATCCAATTCTTTCGCATGGCAGGTATGGTGGTAGTTTTCCCCTGAAAGACTGGTTATTCCCTGTACCTGTTATAAGTGGTATGGTCACTTCATTCAGGCAAAATGTTGGCCGCCCTGAAGACATAATTAATGAAGAATTCATAATGGCTCGTCATGATATTGGCCTGGCGTTTATGGAATACCCTTCCGCGATTTATATTTCAGGACATGAAAAAAACATTCAGATAATTAAGA
>CAZONK010000166.1:0-7803 GCA_964581095.1 uncultured Roseivirgaceae bacterium | reverse complement strand
TTATAGTTTTTCATAACCGCAGAAGGAGATAAGCAAATAACTGAATTTTTATAGACATAGTAAAAAGAGACTCTGATTGGGATTGAGGTCAGAAATGACAGTCTCACAAACCTATGCGGTCATTCTGAATTCAATTCAGAATCTGTTGTAGTTGCTAATTTCATCGAAATTAACAGATACTGATTTGCATCAGCATGACTACCGTGGTGAATGATGTAGAGGTAAATCGCAAAATACGAATCCCGTAGGGATGGAATATTATAAGGAGGGACGTAAGTCCCTTATCTTAAAGGGAAAAATGTAGTTCCATAGGAACGGTATATGGTAGAAAATCAGTGGTGTATTTGTAAGACTTCTCTATCCTAATTCAAAGCTTCCTTTACCTTCTCCGCTGCATCTTTTAATAATATAGCTGAGGTAACTTCTAATCCTGATTCCTCAATAATCAGTGCACCTTCTTCTGCATTGGTTCCTTGGAGACGTACAATTATCGGAACATCTATTGTGCCAATCTTTTTGTAAGCCTCCACTACACCGGTAGCTACACGGTCGCAGCGGACAATTCCCCCGAAGATATTTATCAGGATTACTTTAACGCTGGGCTCTTTAAGAATTATCCTGAACCCCGCTTCTACAGTTTCCGCGCTGGCAGCGCCCCCAACATCGAGGAAATTAGCCGGTTCGCCTCCGGACAGTTTGATCATATCCATCGTAGCCATGGCCAGGCCTGCGCCATTTACCATGCAGCCAACATTGCCATCGAGTTTGATGAAATTCAATCCCGCCTTATCGGCTTCTACTTCCAAAGGATCTTCTTCAGTTACATCCCGCATGTCCTGCAAATCCTTGTGCCGGTAAAGTGCGTTGTCATCAAGGTTCATTTTGGCATCCACGGCCATGATTCTACTATCGGAGGTTTTTAATACAGGGTTGATTTCAAACATGGAGGCATCGGAATTCACATAAGCATTATATAATGAATAAATAAATTTGACCATCTCTTTAAATGCTGTCCCTTCAAGGCCAAGCGCAAAAGCCACCTTTCGTACCTGGAACCCCTGGAGGCCAACACGAGGATCTATCCACTCTTTGATTATCTTTTCCGGTGTTTCAGCTGCAACGGTCTCAATGTCCATGCCCCCTTCTGTGGAAGCCATAATAACGTTACATTCTTTTGCCCGGTCCAGTAAAATTCCAATGTAATACTCCTTGGGTTCTGAATCACCTGGATAATATACATCCTGTGCAATCAAAACTTTGTTTACTTTTTTACCGGCGGGCCCGGTTTGGTGGGTGACCAGTGTACCTCCTAAAATGGCTCCCGCCTTTTCGGGAACTTCCTCCAGGCTTTTGGCCAACACAACACCGTTTGAACCTGTTTCATTGACTTTCCCTTTTCCGCGGCCACCTGCATGAATCTGGGCTTTCACAACGAACCATTCTGTACCCGTTTCCTGGTGGAGCAATTTTGCTGCCTCAGTAGCAGCTTTCTCGGAGTCTGCAACTCTACCTTCCTGTATCCTTACCCCGTAACTTTTTAATATTTCTTTTGCCTGGTATTCATGGACGTTCATATCTTAATATTTTTGTGTAATAAGCTATTTTGATGCGACATTTTGCTGTGCGAATCTACTTTGATTTATCGCATATAGCAAGATTTAGATATATTTGGAAAGGACGTTTTGAGATAGAATTGTATCACAAATCTTTTTAATGTTTGTGCTTCCGGCAATCTTTTATATGTTTGAATGCATTTTATAAATTGATCGATGTTGCACGCTGAAAATATCAGGAAATCATACGAAAGCCTTGAAGTACTAAAAGATATAAACCTCCATGTTAAAAAAGGAGAGATTGTTTCCATCGTGGGTGCGTCAGGTGCCGGTAAAAGTACACTGCTTCATATCCTTGGAACATTGGACCAACCTGATTCGGGGAATGTGAATCTGAACGGGAAGAATGTTACTTCTTTAAATAACAGGCAATTAGCAAAATTTCGTAACCGGCATATAGGGTTTGTATTTCAGTTTCATAACCTTCTCCCTGAGTTTACCGCGTTAGAAAATGTGTGTATCCCCGGTTTGATTTCAGGGGGAAATAAAAGTGATATTTATAAAAGATCAGAAACGATACTGGATAAGTTAAAATTAAGCGATCGCATCCATCATAAACCTTCGGAGTTATCCGGAGGGGAGCAGCAAAGGACCGCTGTTGCCAGGGCATTGGTTAATAGCCCGGATATTGTGTTTGCTGATGAGCCAAGTGGAAACCTTGATTCAAAAAATGCATTGGAATTACATGAGTTATTTCTTTCTCTTAGAGAGAAATTCGATCAGACATTTGTAATTGTAACACACAATCCTGAATTGGCTGCAATGGCCGACCGTGTATTGGAAATTAAGGATGGGGTGATTGTTTGATAGTATGCACATTTGGTAAAAGATGAACTTGGTTTTATGCCACGAACCCGCCTACCGGCTGGAAGGTTCACAAATAATTATATTCGTGTAAATTGGTGAAATTCGTGGCCTATTAAAATTGATTTACATTGCGGGCAATAGAATTTTACAGAAACATGCCATTTAAGAACTACCTGTAGATTGAAGCATTTTTTTGATATGCTGTTCTGCTTTAAAAAAGTTGGAGTAAACCCCACGGATAATTTTTTTATTATCAATATAATAACTAATCCGTTTATTGATTTTTACAAAAGGAATAATTGCATCATAAAGATTAGCTACTTTTCCATTTAAATCCGATAACAACTCAAATGGAAGATCATATTTCTTAACAAATTTTTGATGAATTTCAACCGGATCCCTGCTTATCCCGATTACCGGGATATTAAGTTCACTGAAATGGCCATATTTGTCACGAAATGAGCATGCCTCCGTTGTGCAGCCCGGCGTGAAGTCCTTTGGGTAAAAATAAATCACACAATTTCCCGAAATCCCTTTATAAAATCTGAATGAACTACCGGAGGAAGAATCCAGTTCAAAATCGGGGGCTATGGATCCGATATTTAATGACATATTTGCATTCGATTCATTCAAATGGATTTAATGATTACGAAAGGGGTAAGGTACATGCTTTTTGCCACATTTTTCTTTGCATTAATGAATGTGGGTGTAAAATATCTAAGCCACATACCTGCTGTTGAAATAGTATTCTTTCGTTCACTTGTGTCACTCGTCATTAGTTTTACTTTTCTTAAAATCAAAAGAATAAAACCATGGGGCAATAATAAGAAGATATTGCTAATTCGAGGATTATCCGGTGCTATTGCCCTCATACTCTTCTTCATTACTATTCAGTCAATTCCCCTTGCAAGCGCTGTTACAATTCAGTTTATGGTTCCGATTTTTACAGCTATTCTTGGCATTTTTATTGTAAAGGAAAAAGTACGTGGATGGCAATGGTTTTTCTTCGCTTTCTCTTTTGCCGGGGTATTGTTTATTCAAGGTGTAGATGTGCGAATTACCCCGCTATACGTGGTGATTGGTATTGTTGCCGCTTTTTTTGCAGGGGTCGCCTATAATATGATCCGTAAACTCAGCGTTTCAGAGCATCCCATGGTTATTGTTTTCTATTTTCCATTGGTTACACTCCCTGTAACTGCTATTTATGTTGCAACACATTGGGTGAACCCTACAAATATTGAGTGGGGAATTCTTTTATTTGTAGGACTGGTAACACAATTTGCCCAATACTTCATGACAATGGCATTTCAGAATGAAGAATTATCAAAAATTGCGAGCATGAAATACCTGGGAATAGTGTATGCTTTATTATTTGGTAGCATACTATTTGGTGAAACGCATGATTTCTATAGTTATTTAGGTATGGGCATCGTTTTGTCCGGAGTGCTTTTAAATATTCTATACAAACAGAAATTGTTGGTTCGGTGAACAGAAACTGGATTAAATTTCACAGGTTGTCCATAAAGCCGAGCCCTGAGCGCTAGCATTGAGTGCTAGCATTGAGCGAAGTCGAAATGAAGTCGAAATGCAAGGGTGAAGATTGGAATGATGGAATGATGGAATGATGGAATGATGGTATATTGAAAGTTGTAATGATTGAAAATTGGAAAATTGGAATGCTGGAATGCTGGAATACTGGAACGATGAAATACTGGAACGATGAAATACTGGAACGATGAAATGCTGGAATGCTGGAATGATGACATTATTAAAACGAAGTCTCGTATCACCAAATCACCGTATCAATCAACCAAAAGATAAACTCCCAAACAAACCCGCCTGAGTAGGCGCTGAAGTTAGATGAGAATTGAATGTGGTCCTTTGAGCTTTCAGATTGAAATGATAATTTTGAAAACTATTTGTTGTAACTAAATCCAACCCCATGTCAGGACATAGTAAATGGTCAACGATTAAGCATAAGAAAGCTGCCCTTGATGCGAAGCGAGGTAAAATATTTACCAAGCTTATCAAGGAAATCACAGTTTCTGTAAAGGAAAAAGGCCCGGATCCTGATTCCAATCCAAGACTTCGGCTGGCCATTCAGAATGCAAAAGGATCAAATATGCCTAAAGACACTATTGAAAGGGCAATCAAGAAGGGATCCGGGGATGATGGGGCCGTTTATTCTGAAGTTACCTACGAAGGTTACGGAACCAATGGTGTGGCCGTATTTGTGGAGTGTACTACAGATAATATCAACAGGACCGTTGCCAGTGTCAGGGCAATTTTTACTAAAAATGGAGGCACCCTGGGAACAAACGGATCATTGGAATTTATTTTCGACCGCAAGGGTGTATTTGTGATACCATTTCCAGAAGGAGGGGATGAAGATGATTTAACCCTTGAATTGATCGACGGAGGAGCAGAGGAAGTAGAAATTGAAGAAGGGTTGATCCATGTGACCTGTGGAATGGAAGATTTTGGTGTTATGCAAACCAAAATCGAAGAGCTTAGGCTGGAACCTGAATCGGCCGAATTACAACGAATCCCAAACACTATCGTAGCTCTGGATAACGACGCATTTGGTAAACTAATGAAGATGATCGACGCACTTGAAGATGATGACGATGTACAGAAGGTGTACCATACCATTGAAGCAACGGATGAACAGATGGAGTCGGTGTGACCTTGAGTAAAGTTTTACCCTGTGCGTTTACATTGAGCAAAGTCGAAATGAAGTCGAAGGGTGACCATATGGGCCATAAACTCAAAAAGCAGATCGTCATTGCAGGGCTTGTCCCGGTAATCCAAAGCTAAGTAAGTAGTTTCTATATTCTATAACAGGGTGTCTCCGGATTAAACCTGCATGCCGCAAGTCCGAAGATGACGGATTACAAACAAAAAAAAGACTGCCCATTGGACAGCCTTCTCTAAACAAAATAATAAAACAATCCTTAGCTAATTTTAACAATCAAATCAGCCGCCCGGCTGGCATATCCTGCTTCGTTGTCGTACCAGCTAACTACCTTCACCAACTTACCATTGGCGGAAGTTAATGCGGCATCGAAAATACTGGAATGTGGATTGCCTACAATGTCAATAGAAACAATCGGATCTTCGGTATATTCCAAAATGCCTTTCATAGGCCCATCAGCAGCGGCTTTCATTGCCGCATTGATTTCCTCTTTGGTTGTCTCTGTCCTGAGTACTGCAACAAGATCTGTGAGTGAACCATCAGGAATTGGAACCCGTAATGCGATTCCATCAAGTTTACCTGCAAGATGGGGTAGTACCAGTCCAACAGCTTTCGCAGCTCCGGTTGTAGTAGGTACTATGCTAACTGCAGCTGAACGTGCTCTTCTAAGATCGCTGTGCGGCGCATCCTGTAATCGCTGGTCAGCAGTGTAGGCATGTATTGTGCTGATATAACCCTGCTCCAAACCGAAATTATCATCCAGAACCTTGGCGACCGGGGCAAGGCAATTCGTGGTACAGGAGGCATTTGACACGATGGTTTCATTTCCAGTGAGGATTTCTTCATTCACACCAAGTACTACAGTAGGTATATCTCCTTTTGCGGGAGCGGAAATAACCACTTTTCTGGCGCCCGCTGTCAAATGTTTTCCGGCTTCTTCAGGTGATCTGAAAATTCCTGTTGATTCAAGAACTATATCTACACCCAAGTCCCCCCAGGGTAGTTGTGTTGGATCACGTTCTGCCAGGACTTTAATCTCCTGGCCATTTACGATAAACGAATTTCCACTAACTTCTACAGTACCATCAAAACGTCCGTGCACCGAGTCATATTTCAATAAATGAGCCAATGTAGCAGGATCGGTGAGGTCATTGATCGCTACTACTTCAATATTATCTTTCTTTAACAGGGCTTTCAGGGTTAACCTTCCAATCCTTCCAAAACCATTAATTGCAACTTTTGTCATTTGAATATTTATTTAAATTAAAATAGAGTCTAATTGGACTGCAAAAATACTGCGAAGCCAAGGTAAAATCAAATTCCATCCAATTAAAGTCTAGGACATAAATCGAATCAATTTTGCTATCCAAGCAGGCTTATTTTTTTTAGTTTTTCTTCGTTTAAAATATTGAGTTCATGATGCTTGAATTTTATGATTTTGTCCGTCTTAAATTCCTTCATCATACGCGAGATACTTTCATGGGAAGTAGATATCATATCTGCCATTTCTTTCCTTGAAATGGATAACGTATAGGGATTTTCTTTATAGATATGATCCTTTAGATAGAGCAGTAATTCAGCAAACCGGCCCCGTATCTGTTTACGGGTCTCCGAATACAGTCGCGAGTATGATTTCACAAGATCTATATTGAAGTATTTCATTATACCTGTAGCAAACCCGGGATTTTCATCAATAAGATCTTTAAATGTATTAATATCAACAAGGCAGACTTCTGTGTCCTCCAAGGCCTCAACTGTATAATGATAAACACCCCCAACATATAATGACGGTAAACCCAGAAAATACCCAGGGCCTTCCAGGGATATAATCGGAGGATGGATTTCGTCCTCGAGAAATATTTTGACAAGTCCGCTTTTAATAAAGATCATATTAGAAATAAATGCTCCCTGTTTGCATAGAATTTCCCCTTTTCTATAGTTCAGTTCTGTACGGTTCTCATCAACCCTGATCATTTGCTCTTTTGATAACTCTTCAAAAGGCCCTGACATAACAGAATAATCCATGCATTCTATAAATATTCGTGGTTCAGCCATGATTTATACCTTTTAGATACATGCCAATTGATAAATAATACAAATCAATATAAATAATGATGAAATTAAATATAAAACATGATATATACAACGTAAAATGCCACCTTCTACATATGACTTTTGTCCAATTTTACACTTATAATTAACCTTTCCTTAGGGATTAACCGGTCGGTTACTGCTACAGAATGTAAGTTAAAATTAAACAGTTGTGCGAATGGATAAATTAAAATGTAACTACTCAGCCCTATTTTGACTAAAACAAAGTATTAAAAGTGCGGTTTTAGCCACTAAGACACAAAAGCACAAAGTCAGCACAAAGAAAACTTTAGTGATTCTTAGAGTCTTTCTGCCTTTGTGGCATATTTACATCCATAAATGAATCATTAATACCATTTGGTCTCCTGAATAGTTACATAAAAATTAAACAAACATTAAAGCGTGTATTTTGGATAGTAATACCAGGATAAAACGTAAACAAGGTAATCACTTCCAAAGTGATTTTCTCTAAATATTAAGAACAAACATTTATAGAGGCGTGAACACATTGAGTCCTTGCGGGTTGGCCGGCCTTTATTACATTTTTTCATGCCAAGGGCATGCCTTCGGTATAAATCAGCCTACCATAAACTCCAA
>CAZONK010000165.1:0-7807 GCA_964581095.1 uncultured Roseivirgaceae bacterium | reverse complement strand
ACACACCCATCCATCCCTGGGGAACTTTCGACTCGATGCCATAACGAGGTCCGATAAGTTTATCTCCGGAATTATATATTTTCCCGGGCTTAATGATATCCTGGGAATAGCCGGTGAACGCAAATAGAAGTATAGGGATAAAAATTAAGTATTTCATAGAGGTTCTTACTTAACGGCTAAGATATTACTTACTGCTAAATAATTGATTCTATGTACCTATTAACTAAATATTTTAACTGATTTTTTTCAGTGCTTCCCCAAACGCCAGCATATCATCAGGTTTCCCAAGGCTAACCCGGCACCAATTCTTATTGTCGAAATTCCACGCCCGAACTCCTACTCCCAGTTTTTCCATCTTTGAAAGAAAGCTTTTTCCTTCCATTTCTATTGGAAACATGATAAAGCTTGTTGAAGATTCAATGTATGATCGATAGCCCGCTTCTTTAATTACACGGTAGGCAATCTCTTTTGATCCTTTGTTTTTATTCCTGCTAAAGTTAACGAACTCACTATCATTGAGGCATGCAGCTGCCGCCGCTACCGATGTTTTAGATACAATCGAAAGGCTAACACCATGCTTTTCCAGTTGAATAATCCGTTTTTCAGGTGCCAGCGCATATCCCACACGTAGCCCCGCCATTCCATATACTTTCGAAAATGTTTTTGCCACAATGATATCATACCCTTCATTAATAAGTGGGATTACGGTATGCGCCTCGGGATCATCAAGAAACTCCGTATAGGCTTCATCAACAAATACCGGCACTTTTTGTGATACCCTTTTGCAGAAGTCATTGAATACTTCCTGGTCAATTAATGTTCCTGTAGGATTATTTGGGTTACATATATAAACCAGTTTCGTATTGCTGGTAATCGCATTTTCGATTGCTGAAAGATCATGTTTGAAGTCCTTATCAAGATGAACCTGGATCCATTCACAATCGAATTGTTTCGCGGTACGGAACAATGTTTCAAATGTCGGGTAAGCGGATACGATCGCGCCATGTTGTAGTCCGAATGCCATACCTGCCATAGTAAGGATTTCCGTTGAACCACCACCGATTGTTACCTGAGATGTTGTCAAATTATGTTTGGAAGCAATTTGAGCCTTCAACTCCTTGATTTCGGAAAACGGGTACCTGAAACTGGAATCAATGGCATTTTGTAATGCTTCTTTCGCTGCTTTTGAAGGTCCATATGCATTTTCATTTGCATTGAGCCTTACCTTTATCGCAGCGGGATTGGCATATTCATCCAACGTATGAAGGTTGGGTCTGATTTCTCCTGTGGGTAGTACATCGCTTTTCCTATTACCTGTACTCCAGGCTGGAGATGTGATGAATGATCCAGCTGCTAATGCTGCTGAAGATTTGAGCCAGTTTCTGCGTGTAATTCTGAAAGCCATGGGTAAAGCACGATTAGTTAGATGTACAATTTAGATATTATAATCTTATTAGTCAATTACTACACGCTACTGTCTTATTTCTTTTTACCAAACTTCATGGATTCTGCCATTTTTACTGCCTCGTAGGCATTGATGATACCTCCTGATATAGAAAGTTTACTGAATTCAATCATTTCAGGATCCCCCTCATATTGTCCTGGCTTGTTCACAACCATGTCCTGAAATTTTACCGAGGACTCCATAATGATGTCTTTTATTTGCTTCGAAGTAAGTTCGGGATAGTATGACATCACAAGGGCAGCTACACCTGCAGTCAATGGACTGGCAAAACTTGTTCCGTCTACACTATCGTATTCATCTCCCGGGGTAGTTGAATATATGGCGACCCCGGGGGCAAATACATCAACAGTCTTTTTGCCATAGTTTGAGAAACTTGCAACAAAGTTATCACCATCACCCCAGGAAGAAGCCCCTACTTCCAACCAGCCTTTAGCAGATTTTTTTGAATTAATGTAATCGCGTGTCGGGAAATTGTCACGTTTATCAATGTTTTTATTGTCATTTCCTGAGGCATGAACCATTAGTACCCCTTTTGAATCGGCATATTGAATCGCTTTATCTACGGCTTCTTTTCTGGGCGAAAAACGTTTACCAAAACTCATATTTATTATATCTGCACCATTGTCCACTGCATAAATAATTGCGTTTGCCACATCTTTGTCACGTTCGTCTCCGTCTGGTACTGCCCTGATAGCCATTATTTTGACATTATCGGCAATCCCATTCATACCAATATCGTTGTTGCGTGTAGCTGCGATTACGCCGGCAACCTGTGTCCCATGGTTCTCATTTTCGTAAAGCAATCGGGAGTTGCCATAGTATTTTTGATATACATCATTAAAATCATCTTCAACAACCGAACGGGGATCAAATTCAATATTATATCCGTAATCGAGAAAACCTTTTAATTGATCTACATAATCATTGATTTCCTCTACATTGAATCCGTTTTCTACTGCGTATTTGACAAGGTCACGTGCACCACTAATTTTTGGATCCTGGGAATTAATTGATTCCAGCATTTCAACAGTAATTTCATCGGTGTCAAGGTAGGCTTTCATCAGTCGGTCGGACTTCTGAAACATGATGCTAAAATTGGCTACATTTTCCAGTTGTGCCGTATTGTCTTCTATCTGGCTTGCTACTTCACTTTTATATTTCAGGAAGAGCTCAAAGTCTTTCTTATCGGATTTAGATATTTCATTTTCACTTTTTCCTTCAAACTTCTTAGCATATTTTACATAAAGCCGGGTAACCTCGAAGGTATCATGTACTACATCATCGATGAAATTCCAACCATGGATATCATCAATGTATCCATTTTTGTCATCATCAATCCCGTTACCTGCTATCTCATCTTCATTTACCCAGATGGATTCCTTCAGATCTTCATGATCCGTATCCACACCTGAATCGATTACAGCAACAACTACTGTTCTGGATTTTTTTCCTTCAAGGAATTTGTATGCCTGATCGGTACTTACACCATTATATTGATCTTTTACCCGGTCATAATTGTGCCATCCTTCCACAGCCTTTTTGTCAGGAGAGGTACTGTCCTGTGCGAATAAAGTGCCTGTAAGAAACAATGTAACTACTATTAGAAAATATAATTTTTTCATTTTCGAAATTTCAAAGTTGTTTTTAAATATGATTTCTCTTTTCGTTTATTTTGGAGGCACAAATATAAGGAATTTAGGAGTTTACTATTTTTTGGTTTTTTAATTGAACTTATTTGATGATGAATGGTTTTATTAATAAATTCCTGTCCTAATTATGATACATTTTATTTTATCAGTTTATCTGATCATGGCATTTACACCAGATCCTGTTGGTTTGAAAGTTGGGGATCAGGCACCATCATTTACTGCGGTGGATCAATTTGGAAAAAAAGTTTCACTCAACGAATCCCTTAAAAAGGGGAAGGTTATCCTGACTTTTTATAGGGGTGCATGGTGCAGGTATTGCATGAAGCAATTTGTTGAATATCAGGATTCATTGTCTTTGATAACGGCAAAAGGGGCAACATTGATTGCTATTACCCCTGAACATGAGAATGGGGTTGCAAAAACAACCGGTATTTCAAAGGCCACCTTTAGCATATTGCACGATGATCAGCTTAAGATCATGTTGTTGTACAATGTGATATCTGAAGAAATGGTAAAGGAATACAAAAGTGGGCTTGAAAAAACCGGTGTTGATAACCAGGAAAAATTTTTGCCGGTACCCGCCACTTATATCATCAACCAAAAAGGAAAAATTGATTTTGTATATTTTGATCCAAACTACAGGGTTCGGGTTCCAGTAAGTGAACTATTGGATCATTTGTAAATCAGGTTTTAGGATTGAATGGCTGGATTTCTCCTTCAATCGCTTTGTAAAAAGCCGGATTGATATGATTTCGGGCGTTCAGATAGGTTGTGTAAGATTCCGACCAGGAAGATCGGTGTTTAATAGTTTCAGCATAGTTGTTGTTCAGGCCGATCAATAATTCGCAACACTCCCTCAATCCATTTTCACTACCCGAGTGGCCCGAAATATATTCACATAATCCATTTTCCCAGACATACTCAACAAGCATTGGATTTGCTGTATCGTTAATAAACATCCTGAGGCCTGCCTTTTCAGCCAAAGACAGATCGAGGATGTCATCAAAGACAAATCCACATTCTTCAGCAGAAACATCAAACTGGTCGTAAAGAATTGGAAGTATATCCGCTTTGTTTTTGATCCCAAAAAATGCCGCATTAAAATGTTCCCGGGTTGCCAGCCTCACTGCAGCAGGATTTTCCTCTCCGGTTACAATAATAGTTTTTGGATTGAAGCCGTATTTCAAATAAAAGGAAAAACGCAGCATATTGACACCCATCGCATTTCCTTCCGAAAAATCACTGGGCTTAATATGGTCTTTTTTGCCGTCATTGAAAACCCCGTCCCAATCAAGAAGAATGGCCTTAATATTCGATAATCTTTGTGAAAGAGCAATTGGAGGTTCGTTAAAAACTCCGCCTGACTTCGTAAATATTGCTTCAATATCTTTCACGGCTTGTTTTAGTTAGTTAAGGTCCTGAATATCCAAAATTCCCATGACTTCATCTTCATTGAGAACGATAATATTATCAACTCCTTTGTCATGAAACATAGCTGAGGCTTCGTTAAGCAGCGCTTCACCGCTAATTGTTATCGGTGGCTTATAATCAAATTCACCCATAGATTTATTGATTCCATCGTTACCATGCTTTTCAATGTGCCTGCGAAGGTCTCCATCGGTAAATGCACCTTTCAATTTTCCGTTTTCATCAACTACACTTACACATCCAAATCCGGATTCCGTCATCTTAACCAATGCACTGGTCAATGAATCATTCACAGAAACGATCGGGTTGTTTGCCCCTAAAATTTCCTTCACTTTTACCGTCATCATTCGGGTATGTTCGAAAAACTGATCTGTACCAATGGTAGTAAACGCATTTTCGGTCAGCATTTTCATCACTTTCCAGGGCACGGTACAAACATGGACTCCAAGATTGATGGCATTACGTACATGTTCAGGATGACGTACGGAAGAAAACATGACTTTGGAATCATATCCAAAGTTTTCAACCGCATCTACGATCTGTGCCACTATATCCAGTGCATCATGGCCCTGGTCCTGTAATCTTCCTACCAGTGGGCAGACGTAATTTGCACCAGCTTCCAGAGCCATATAAGCTTGTTGCAAGGTATATATGAGGTGAACATTCACAAGAAAATCTTCGTCCCGAAGGCGTTTGCACGCCTTTACTCCTTCAATGGAAATTGGAATTTTGAAAACTGTTTTCTTTTTATCAAGGCCGAGATTTAACTGACGGTGGGCTTCGGCAACAATTTCATCAGCAGTTTTACCCAAAGCTTCTATTTGAAGGATTGGCGTAATATCGGCCAGCTTAAGTATCAGGCTGTCAATGTCTGTTACACCATGCCTGTGCATAAAGGTAGGCGTAGTAGTAAGGCCTTTTATAAAACCAAGTTCGAAAGCTTTTTCGATTTCATTCAGGTCGGCCGAATCAAGATATAATTCCATAAATCAAATGTTTATTAAATATCTAAATATTTATTTTCTGTATTTCACTTCCAGGTTGTGTATTTCGATGATAGGTTTCATAAATTCTTCAAGATCATAAACACATAACTGGCTGGCGGCATCACAAAGCGCTTTTTCGGGCTCAGGATGTGTCTCAACAAATACACCATCAACACCGGCAGCAACACCTGCCCTGCTAAGTACAGGAAGAAATTCGCGGGCCCCGCCACTGGGATCAGCACTGGGTATCCCATATTTGCGTATTGAATGTGTGATATCAAATACCACCGGATATCCTATTTGATTCAGATGATGAAAACTACGTGGGTCAACTACAAGGTCATTGTAGCCAAAAGTATACCCTCTTTCCGTCAATATTATATTATCATTTCCTGATGAAACGCATTTTGCAGCGGGTTTTGCCATATTCTCCGGTGCCAGGAATTGGCCGTGTTTCAGGTTGATAACTTTTCCGGTTTTTGCAGCTTCTACTACCAATGTGGTTTGCATTACCAGATAAGCGGGTATTTGAATAATATCCAGTACCTCGCCTGCTGCCTTTACCTGAGAAGGGTAATGAATATCCGATAAAATTGAAAAACCGAAATCGTCTTTGATCTTCTGGAGTAATTTCAATCCTTCATCCAATCCGGGACCCTGGTAAAAATCCACGGTACTTCGATTGTCCTTTTGAAAAGAGGATTTGTATATAATTGGAAGTTGTAACCTGTCAGAAACTTCTTTCAACATCTCCGCGGTCTTCATCATTGTGATTTCCTCTTCAATCACACAAGGGCCGGAAATCAAAAAAAGCTGGTCACTCCCGCATGAGATATTCCCTACTTCTACAATCTTCTTTTTCATAAGAACCGCAAATTTAACCCAGATTTGTAATTAGAAATGATTTTTTTACTTCTTATTGACGAAAAGACTAAAACCAGTCTTTTGTCAGGGTAAACTTACATGATTTTGATACCAAGTATTTGTACTGGATTAATACATGGGATTGGGAATTAACCACTTAACTATTTCTATTTATACAGATATATTTCCTTATCAATAAATAAAACATAGATAACTTTGAATAATTTTAAGACACAGGTCTAATTCATTTAATGGCATAGCCATGACTATGTCATCAAAAGATTGAAATGTTTGCTTAATTTTATTTGATGCTCATATCCCCTTCAATCCCCCTTTAGCGTGCTTAATTTTCCAGGATGAACATCTATGTGAAGGGGGACTTTGGCCTGATTAAATCACCAACTTCAGGTTTGATCCAACCCTAATTCCTGGTGTTAACATCCAGGTCCTTCTATGTTGATCACTTGGATCGTTTCAACCTTACAATTCCCCCTTTAAATGCATACACATTTTTGAAATTCTTTTGGAATCAAAGGGGGATATCTGCTCTCAATTCAAAAAGATTATTCCAATTCGAAATATTTCTTCAGTTCAGGACCATAAAGTATTTGTATCTATTTTTGTTCAAACTTAATAATGGACAACAAAAGGATGGCTTACGATGTATTCATTATTGGTGCCGGCCCAATTGGCCTGGCATGTGGAATAGAGGCAAAAAAAGCAGGGCTTACTTATTTAGTAATTGATAAGGGTTGTCTTGTAAATTCAATCTATAATTATCCTCTGAATATGACCTTTTTTTCAACTTCGGAGAAACTGGAAATTGGTGAAGTCCCCTTTATCTCGCACGGTAGCAAACCCAATCGATTTGAAGCCCTGGAATATTACCGGAGGGTAGCTTCTTCATGGGAACTTGATGTGAATTTATACGAGAAAGTTGAATCGGTTGAGAAGAATGATGGAGGAACAGGCCCGGGCCCATTTGAAATTATTACTTCAAGAAACCGGTATTTGGCAAAAACAATAATTATTGCTACAGGATTTTATGATTATCCCTACTTGCTTAACATTCCGGGAGAAGAATTAGATAAGGTAAAGCATTACTACGATGAACCCCATCCGTATTACGGACAAAAAATTGTTGTGATTGGTGCCGCTAATTCAGCGGTAGATGTAGCACTCGAAACATGGAGAAAAGGAGCCGAAGTTACCATGGTTATTCGCGAGGAAAAACTTGTGGAAAGTGTAAAATACTGGGTGAAACCTGATATTGAAAATCGAATTAGTGAGGGATCTATAACTGCCTATTATCAGTCGCACCTTACGGAAATAAAACCATTTAAGGTAGATGTACTTACACCTGACGGGTCATTCACGATTGAAAACGATTTTGTTCTTGCCATGACCGGGTATAA
>CAZONK010000164.1:0-7855 GCA_964581095.1 uncultured Roseivirgaceae bacterium | reverse complement strand
ATGAACAAGTAATTGCGGAATTTACAGGAGCACTTCCCAAGCACCAGATAGAACAATGGATAGATGAAAACATACCCGATGAAAGGAAAAATGAACTTGCAAAAATCCTTGCGAGAGAAGATACTAAGCTGATTTATGATCTTCGGGTATTTGTAAAGCTGCATCCGGATATGGATGAAGCGAAAGCAGAACTTGCAAATCGTATAGTACTTTCCTATCCTGAAGAAGCTTCCGGACTTGTTGCTGATTTCAGGCCTGGAAACAAATATTTCTCCATAGCTGAATCGGTAGTGTTAATTAATAGTCTGAAAAATTGCAAACCAGAGGATAATCAAATCCTGGCAGATAAGATTAGAAAGGCTAATGCACATCTTGTTGATAATAATGTTGAAGGGGCTATTGAAGCACTCATTGAGGGTGTAATGGTTGATAAATCGTATTGTGATGAATTGCCACGAAAATCCGCAATAGCAATTTTTAATATCCTTGGAACTGACCATGAGATAACAAAAAAATACAGAAAAAAATTTGATATGGCCCTTTATTAATGCTCCCTGTTTTGAAGAGAATAATTAAAGGGATAATAATATTTCTATTATTATTGGCAGCTATCTATTTTTTAGGGCCTCGCCCCAATAACCAACCATTGGATACCTCACTCCCTTCAATTTCAAAAAACGGGAAAGACCTGGCTGATTGGATTGATTCGCTGGAAAGAAATGTTCCAAACATTAAAGAGGATAACCAGGCAAGAATAGTCTGGAATAGTGATAGCTCCTTTGAAAAAACCGAGTATTCGGTGGTGTATCTTCATGGGTTTTCAGCCAGCCAGGGAGAAGGATTTCCAATACATGAAAAATTTGCTAAGAGATATGGATGTAACCTATACCTGCCCCGCCTGTTTGGCCATGGAATATCCGATGGGGATGCAATGAAGAATATGACATCGTTGAACCTGCTTGCATCGGCCAAAGAAGCCATTGCCATCGGTAAGCAGATTGGGGACAAAGTAATTCTTCTCAGTACTTCAACAGGTGGTACGTTGTCCCTGTATCTGGCGGATGACCCTGGTATATATTCACTAATCCTTTATTCACCCAACATTAGTATAAAAGAGCACGGAGCAAAGCTGCTTTCGGGCCCGTGGGGACTCAATTTGGCTAAGTTTGCTGCTAGAGGAGAATATGTTCAATACAAATCTGATAGCAGTATGGATAGTTTGTACTGGTCTAAGAAGTATCACATTAACGGGTTGATGGCTTTGCAAGTCCTGATTGATGAAACAATGAGTAATGAGACTTTTAATAAAGTGACAAAACCTGTGTTTTTAGGGTATTATTATAAAAATGAAGAAGAGCAGGATCATACTGTTTCAATACAGGCGATGCTCGAAATGTATAGCCAGCTATCTACACCCGACAGTTTGAAGTGGAACATTGCATTTGCAAATGTTGGCAGGCATGTGATCGGCAGCAAGTACAAATCAAAAGATTATAAAAGTGTTCAGGATAGCACCTTCAAATTTGCTGAGGAAATCCTGGGTTTAACAGTTAAAGAATACGATAAATTGACAAAAAGATGAAAGTAGAAAAAGGGAATAATTTAAAGGTTCTCAAGTTCCTGTAATAAAGGAAGTAACAGAGGGAAAAATTGTGATTTATGCTAATCACGAACTGGCGGAAAAGACCTTAATTTTAAAATTGAATTAATTGAAGTATCAAAATCGTAAATACCACCAGTTATCAGGTATTTTGTCAACTTGTTCCTGATTCATACGTAGTTATAGTTAACATCGGAATTGCATGATTAAAAATTATTTCAAAGTTGCTGTACGAAATTTATTTCGATACAAGGGGTATTCAATTTTGAATATTGCGGGGTTATCTATAGGACTTGCTTGTTTTACGGTTATAATGATTTTTGTTTGGAGTGAGTTGAGTTATGACCGTCATTTTTCAAAGGCTGATCGAATCTATCGTATTTATTCTCAAATCAAAACCTCAAACGGGACCCAGGTAACTGCACAAACACCACCGGGCTGGGCAAGGTATTTAATAAGTGATTATCCGGAAATTGAAGAAGTTACAAGGTTTAAACCCCCAAATCAATTTTGGAAGGTGGTATATGATAATAAAGTTTTTTATGAATCTGAGTTTACTTTTGCTGATTCTTCGGTAATCGATATGTTCGATGTAAGGTTGTCGCAAGGTGATCCAGAAAACGCTCTTTCTGAGCCGTACTCTGTTATAATATCAAAGAGAATTGCCAGAAAATATTTTAATGAGGAAAATGCAGTAGGCAAGCAATTTCGGCTCGATAATCAATACGATTTTACTGTGACAGGCGTATTTGAGGAATTCCCGTCCAATACACATTTCAATTTCAATTTTCTGGCTTCATTTGTTACGCTAAGGGACCCCATTTACGGGAACAATTTGCTTGAAGTTGACAACTTCCCGGTAATTTACACTTATGTGCAATTACCTGCGGGGTACAATCCAAATGATTTCAATTCAAAACTTGAGGACATTATAACAAAGTATATTGGGAACAGGGAAGAACTAGAGGCAATTGGCTTCGAAGTAGATGCTCATCTGCAACCGTTGTCAGATATCCATTTAAAATCACACCTGGAGAATGAAATTTCTGCTAACGGTACTATGTCCACGATTTATGTATTTTCTGCTATTGCAATTTTCATTCTTGTTATTGCCTCAATCAATTTTATGAATCTTTCGACGGCGCGATCTTCAAGAAGGGCGCAGGAAGTAGGGATGCGTAAAATATCGGGTGCGAGCAAAAATCAATTGGTTGGTCAATTTCTTGGAGAATCTATCCTCATTACCATTATTTCCATGCTGGTGTCGTTGGTCTTTGTTTCTATATTTCTTCCCTTTTTCTCTAATCTTGTTGGAAAGGACCTAAATACCCATTTGCTTTCGGATCCAGCTGCCATTGCTTTTTTAGTTGGGATAACGGTTTTAATTGGTGTTTTTTCAGGTATGTATCCAGCATTTTTTATTTCGTCATTTAAACCCAATGAAGTTTTAAAGGGAAAGACGGGTACCTCAAGGGGAGGAAGTGGCTTTTTGAGGAAAGTATTGATTATTCTTCAGTTTACAATTTCACTTGGTTTGATGATAAGTACAGGTATTTTGTACAACCAGATGAAGTATATTCAGAATCTTGATCTGGGGCTGGAGGAAGAGCAGGTAGTAGTCGTTGAAATTACAGATCCACTCCTACGTGAAAACTACCGTGCATTTAAGAACAGGTTGTTGCAGATTCCCACTGTTGAATTTGTTTCAGCGTCATTTAATGCACCTGCAGATAATATGATAAACCAGGCCACCATACGTCCTGTTGATCAACCTGTTGATAACAACTGGATGGTTAATTTATTTGGAACTGATTACGACTTCATAAATTCTCTTGGAATCGAACTTGTAGCCGGGAGGGACTTTCTGCGCGAAAATCCTGCGGATACTTTAAATGGTGTACTGATAAATGAAACTGCAGTTCAGGAATTTGGTTGGGAGTCACCTGAGGCGGCTATCGGTGAGCGCTTAACATTCGGAGGAAATCCAAACGTTCCGAATCTTCAGGTGATAGGAGTTGTTAGTGATTTTTATATGCAATCTGTTCATGAAAAGATATCTCCAATGGCCATTGTGTACTGGAATGTCCAGGCATATTTTTATTCCTTTATAAAGATTAATTCTGATATTAAATCCAGTTTAGGCCATATTGAGGATGCGTGGCAGGAAGTGATGCTGAACTATCCTTTTCAATATGCATTTCTTGATGATAATTTTGATAAACTATATAAATCGGAAGAAACGTTAGGGAAACTTCTCACTTATTTTGCCATCCTTACGGTGATAATCGCCTGCATGGGGTTGTATGGTTTAGCCTCCTTTATGGTCGAACAGCGTACAAAAGAAATCGGGATACGAAAAGTGTTGGGAGCTTCTGTCATAAAAATTACATTATTAATTGCAAATGAATACACATTTTTAATCCTGATTGCATTTGTAATAGCAAGCCCTGTGGCTTATTGGTTTATGAGTTTATGGCTTCAGTCTTTCGAATATCATATTTCTATTCCTTTTTATGTATTTGGTGTATCATTAATTGCTGCTCTCATTATTTCCTTCATAACAGTAAGTGTCAGATCCGTAATGGCTGCTACTTCAAACCCAATAAATACACTGAGGACAGAATAAATTTTTAGAAATACGAAGCATACCAGAAGCGTGGTCCTGGTGTGCTGGACTTAAAATGGAACCCTGAGCGTAGCCGAAGGGTGGAATGCAGGAATCATTAACCTCATCAGACATTTATTTTTTTGAACCTACCTTGGCGGGTATCTGAATTTTCATATTATTTCAGATGTTTTCCCCACTTTGGATTCACCAGGATACAAAGTCGTAATTAAATTTGTTGATTCATCCTACAAATCCTTGTAGATTAATTTGGTATATAAGAAATCCTGCTATTTTTGCGCGCAATTTTTTTTGAATCATGGAATTAAGCATCGATCAGATTTTAAAATCTACACTCATTCTATTTGCGGTAATAGATATTTTAGGCTCTGTACCTGTAATCATAGACCTGCGACAAAAAGCAGGTTCAATTCAGTCGGGTAAAGCTACCATAGTGGCTATGGTCATCATGATAATGTTTTTGTTTGTCGGAGAAGGGATCCTCCATTTGTTTGGGCTCGATTTATCTTCTTTCGCAATAGCCGGATCCATTGTGATGTTTCTTATTGCTCTGGAAATGATCCTCGGAGTACAATTATTCAAAGATGCTGCTCCCGAAACAGTATCCATTGTTCCCATCGCTTTCCCTTTGATCGCGGGTGCGGGTACATTGACAACGCTATTGTCAATCAGGGCTGAATACCATACCATAAACATCATTTTGGGTATAATTATCAACCTCGGTTTTATTTACTTTGTATTGAAGAAAACCGAAGCAATTGAAAAATTACTTGGTCAAAATGGAATTAGCGTTCTCCGCAGGGTTTTTGGAATTGTACTTCTTACGATTGCAGTGAAGCTATTTAAAACCAACCTGATGTTGTAGGAACAAAAACCAACCTGCAAAGTGTCAGGATAAGTTTAGCGAAGAAAAACGAGATCCGAAATCATATTAATCCCTGATAGTTGTTAAATTGAGCTACAGATCCTGAATCACGCGCTAACACCCCGCTATGCTGTTCAGGATGACGGGGGAATGATGTAAATAAAACCCAACTGATTTTGTAGCGTTTTAATCCAGACCAACAGTGTCATTCCGGACAAGCTTGACAAAGGAAAGCGCGATCCCCTCCTCCTCTCCATTTCGGCGGGCAGGCGGAATCTGAATTAGTCCCAGGATGGTATACAATTAAACTACTGGTCCAGATGAGCTATCAATTCAGGCAGACAAATTTTCAACCAGGAAGTGTATTTATCAGGTTCATTTGAAATAGATGCTTCCAGATCTGGTAATGAGATGGATCTCCATGCGTTCACTTCTACTGGGTTTGGATCTGGCATGTCATTCGTTTTACCTATAAATACATGATCCATTTCATGTTCGATAAGTCCGTTGTCAAATTCAGAGCGATAGGTAAATTTAAATGCGAATTCCAGGATACAATGCAACCCCATTTCATCATACAACCTCTGAATAGCAGAGTGAATAATATCATCGCCGGGCTGGGGGTGACTGCAACATGTATTAGACCACAAGCCTTCCGAATGATACTTTTCAAAAGAACGTTGCTGCAGGATCAATTCATTTCTATTATTAAAAACAAAAACCGAGTATGCACGGTGAAGTAACCCTTTTTTATGTACTTCAAGTTTGTCTGAAGCGCCCAGGATCGAATCATTTTCGTCCACAAGAATAACTTTATTGTTTTTCATCGCGCCAAAAATAGATCAATCCAATCAAAGTATAAAAAAAGGAAGAATTCACTTTCTGGACCGTTCATAACATTTTTTAACATTATGTCTGATATCGGACACCCATTTGCATAATCGGACGTTTAATATCCCTAAAATCGGTATTAACTCATTATAGCGTATTTGGCATACTTATGGCTAATGCATCATTGTAAATTATGAATATGATAAAATTAGTAGATGTTGATAAATTCGTTGATTCAAGATTTCAACGAACATTTATTTTAAAAGGTGTTGACCTTGAGGTTCAGGAGGGTGAATTTCTGACAATCATGGGGCCCAGTGGTGCGGGAAAGTCCACTTTGCTGAATATCATTGGTATGCTGGATGAAGCTTCCCAGGGGCATTATTATTTTTTGAACGAACCGGTACACACGCTTCGCGAGCGTAAGAAATCAGACCTTCACAAGCATTACATTGGATTTATATTCCAGGCATACCATTTAATAGATGAATTGACCGTTTATGAAAACATTGAAACCCCGCTCATTTACAAAGGGATAAAAGGATCGAAAAGGAAAAGCATGGTAGCAGATATGCTGGATCGTTTTAATATGGTTGCTAAAAAAGACCTTTTTCCCGAACAACTGTCAGGTGGGCAGCAGCAATTGGTGGGTGTTGCAAGGGCCATCGTTGGACAACCCAAGCTTCTTCTTGCGGATGAACCAACCGGAAATCTACATTCCGAGCAAGGGGAGCAGATCATGGAGATTTTCAAGAAACTCAACGAAGAGGAGGGGATGAGTATTATACAGGTGACTCATTCGGAGAAAAATGCACAGTATGGAAACCGTATTGTTCGATTGGTTGACGGACAGGTTGTTTCAGATATGCATCCAAGTGAGGTAACTGCCGAATAACGATTAGTTTTTTTAAATGATAAGGGATCAGGAAAGATGTTGAAAAGGATAGTATTTGTTGTTGTAATTGTAGTGGGTGGTTTTGAAGCATTTAGCCAGCAGGCCCTTGAATTGTCATTTAAAGAAGCGGTCCGAATTGGATTGGACAAAAATATTACGCTCAAACAGGAGCGAAATAATCTTACTGCTGCTACAGCCAACAAAAATTCCAGCTATGCATCACTGGCGCCGAATCTTAATGCCCGGGGCCTCGCGTACAAGAATGACGGGAATTTCTTTATAGAGCAAACCGGAACGGTGATTAACGCGGTAAGCAAAAATGTGTTTGGTACAATTGATGCTGATATTACTTTGTTCAGAGGATTGTCAAAAATTAACCAGATAAAAAGGGACAACCATCTATGGGATGCTCAATTATCTGTAATTACCCGGACCGAACAGGATATTATTAGCATTGTGGCTGTTCAGTATCTTAATGTACTCCAGGACAAGGAACAGGTTACTATAGCCAGGCAAAACCAAGAAAATCAGCGGGTATTGCTCGATCAGATCCAATTGATGTTTGAGCTAGGGTCAAGGGCAATTACAGATAAATACGATCAGGATTTTCAGGTGAAAAGCGCCGAACTTGAAGTAATACGTGCTGAAAACAGGTTGATCAACGATAAAGCCATTTTATCCCAGACTTTGATGATTGACCCTTCTACCAATTTTATTCTGGAGGATCCGGGATGGAATGTTGAAGATATCGATATCGGAGACTATGATATTCAGGATCTTTTCAATGAGGCTTTGGCAAATCGTGCAGACCTGAAAAGCGCTACTGAAAATGAAAAAGCTGCTTTCAGGAATATCCAGGTCCAGAAAGGATCATATATACCCACTTTATCAGGATTTTATGGAATGAGTTCGAGGTATTCAGATGCCACTTTGGGAAGAGAGTTCAACGATCAGTTTTTAATAGATAACAAGCGTCAACAGTACGGTTTAAACCTATCGATCCCAATTTTTAATGGGTTGCGAAACCGCTCCAATGTT
>CAZONK010000163.1:0-7888 GCA_964581095.1 uncultured Roseivirgaceae bacterium | reverse complement strand
TTAAACATGTATCTTTTCTTCAGACCTGCATCAACACTCCATGACGGGTAATCCCAAACCACGATTGTTTCGATTACCAATAAAAATTTTCAGGATACCACAAACCATTCATCAGACTGATACCTGATCTTTTTATCGATTGTTTGATCTTCGATAGACAAACCAAATAGTATTGGTTTAATCAGTGTAGGGGCCACCAATTCTCCCTTATATTCTACGGACACAACGGCATCTGTCAAGACCTATAAAAATCTTGCCCTTTTGGTGTATACGTTCCACAGTTCTTTTAGTATCAAAATCAATCACCGGTAAAACACGGTCCTGGTGCATTATGCCGTTAGCGAAAGTGTATTTAAATTTCTAAATTTCTTAAATAATGTACTTTTTCCGGGTCAATCAAAAAAAGTATCGGTCGAATTATTTTTTTATACACCTGATATTATGATTTGCGGCAAAGATGATAAGGAATCGTTAAAATATATTAGCTGCGTGGGTGGAAATCTTTAATTACCTGTTTTAAATAATCGCGGTCGATATGCGTATATATCTCAGTAGTTGTAATCGATTCATGTCCAAGCATTTCCTGAACAGCCCTCAGATCGGCCCCGCCTTCAATCAGGTGGGTTGCAAAACTATGTCTGAAGGTGTGCGGACTTATATTTTTTGTTATTCCAGCACTACCCGCCACATCTTTTATCATTGTAAATACCGATACCCTGCTTATCCTTGATCCTCTTTGGTTTAAAAACACATATTTTTCATGGCCCTTCTGAACTTGAATATGGACACGCAGTTGATCAATGTAAATTTTCAGATATTTGATAGCGTCTGATCCAAGGGGAACAAGACGTTCTTTGCTGCCTTTTCCCATCACCCTGAGAAAACCAATATCGAAATAAATATTACTGAGGGTAAGGTTAATTAATTCAGATACACGTAATCCGGAACTATATAATACTTCCAGCATGGCCCGGCTCCTTGCACCTGCAGGAGTAGAGTGATCAATTGTCTCCAGCATTCTTTCTATTTCGTTGAAACTCAGCGTATCCGGAAGTTTTCGGCCGAGTTTTGGGCTATCGATTAGATCGGTAGGATTACTTTCAATCAGATCTTCATTTGCCAGAAATTTGAAAAACGATTTCAATCCTGAAAGAATTCTTGCTTGTGAATATGCCGATAATCCCATTTCATTTATATACTCGAGGAAATCATGGATATGAACGGATGATACTCCCGTTGGTAAAACTGTTTGATTTTTTATTTGAAAAAACCCATCTAACTTTTCAACGTCCCTCACATAAGCCATAACTGAATTTTCTGCGAGCGATTTTTCAAGCTTCAGGTAATTTTTGTATTGTTGAATGGTGTTTTCCCAGGGCATTATGCTGATAATTCGATCGAACCTTACAATATTAGCGAAATAATGAAGAGTTTTGGTTTAAAATCTACCCCTGAATTGACAAAATAAGCAATGCAGAAGTTTACAATTATAAATGGCCCAAATCTGAATCTGCTGGGAAAGCGCGAACCGGATATTTATGGCGATGAGCCATTTGAAAAATACTTTCAAAAACTGAAAGAAGTATCAGATACAATTTCGCTGGATTATTACCAATCAAATATTGAGGGGAAAATAGTTGATTTTATTCAACATGCAGGATTTGAAGGCCAGGGGATTGTTCTCAATGCAGGAGCTTATACGCATACTTCTGTGGCTATTGGTGATGCAGTGGCTGCCGTGCCTGCACCTGTTATTGAAGTACATATATCAAACGTTTACAACCGTGAGGAATTTCGTCACTCAAGTTTCATAAGTCCTCACGCTGCCGGTATAATTGTAGGAATGGGTTTCCACGGGTACAAACTTGCTATTGATCACCTGATTAAACTGGCTCGTCCTTAATTTTTTTTATGCCGGTAATAAACATCTACACCGATGGAGCTTCACGTGGCAATCCTGGCCCGGGGGGGTATGGTGCAATCCTCTCTTTTGGAAAGCACAGAAAGGAACTTACAGCGGGCTATCGCAAAACAACAAATAACAGGATGGAGCTCCTAGCGGTAATTGCAGCCCTGGAAGCATTGAAAGAAAAAAAATATCCCGTAGTGGTCTATTCCGACTCAAAATATGTAGTAGAATCCGTTGAAAAAGGATGGATTTGGTCATGGCAAAAAAAAGGATTCAAAGGAAAAAAGAATCCAGATCTATGGCAACGGTATATCCTTCTCCATAAAAAATTCAACATCCGGTTCGTCTGGATCAAAGGCCATGCCGGCCATGCCGAAAACGAACGATGTGATAAATTGGCTGTTGAAAGTGCAGAAGGTTCGAATCTGCTCATTGATGAAGGGTATGAACAATCTATTGAATAAAATAAAAGATCACACAGTTACTTCCACTTCCTCTTCACTAAATTCACACCCAAATTCTGATACCAGTTCATTGATTATTGGTTCGTAAATTTCTTTAATTGTCGGCACGCAAACACCCCTTGTCTTAAATTTTCCTTCTACAATCAGTTTCGCAGCGATTCCAAGAGGTAATCCCACGGTCCTGGCCATCGCGGTATTTTCCTGATTTTCACCAATGGAAACAAACGTTGAGTGAATTTCTTTTTCTTCACCATTGAGAAGATAGTTGAATTTATGCCACATAACAATCATATCTCCTTCATCAGAATCCATTGTCCACTTCTTTTTAAGAATGTGTTCCAGTATCTGGGCTGGGGTTCCTTCTTCCAGGCCAACAAATTCATCACTAAAAATATCCAGCCACTTAAGCTTGTGCATCTCTTCTCCTTCCATATCTAATCCAAGGTAATGGGCAAGTTTGAGTTCGATCGAATCACTTGGATTATAAAATAAAAAGGAATTTATAAACTGGCGATGTGTCATTTTATTTACACTTTCCATGAGAAAAGTATCATCTGTTGCGCCCAATTGAATAAATACATTCCATGCTTTACAAAAACCAGGTCGTCTCAGTGTACCTCTGTACATTGTTTGTATATCTTCCAGATTATATAATTCCCTATACTGCAAAGAATCCCTGTTAGCATATCCTTCAAAATACCCGAATCCGGGGATATGGATTTGTTCTGTCCTTCTGAGTAGTCTGTGATAGGGTATGTATTTGTACCTGCCCTGTTGAATATATTTGACTGCACCCTGGCCTGCAAGGACAACGTTCCTTGGATTCCATGTAAATTTATATTGCCAGGGATTGTCGCCTTCATTGGGGGCCAGTAAGCCTCCTGTAAACGATTCAAAACCAATGAGTTCACCACCTTCATCCCTTATTCCATCCAGTACTTTCATCGCCGACATATGATCTATCCCGGGATCAAGGCCACATTCATTCAGCATGATAATGTCCTGATCAATGGCATTTTGGTGCAAGGCTTTCAGATCCTCGGTTAAATACGATGCCGTAACAAAATGTACTGCATATTTTATGCAGGCTTCAGCTACAAATTTATGCAGGCTGGCAGGTAGCATTGATATCACCAAATCAGATCCACTGACGTACTCATCAAGTTTATCCGAATTATTTACATCAAACTGGATTGCCTTTCCAACTGATCGCCCTCCAACCTTATTATTAGCTATCTCAAAATTGGAGTCAGCAACTGTCAAAAACCATGATTCCTTTTCACAAACATCCAACAGGTAGTTGATCAAAACAGTAGCAGACCGGCCTGCACCGATTAAAAAAATGTTTTTCATTAATTATAGATTTAAAAATTCAATTACTCTCTTAAAATAAAGATGCCAATTTATAAGAATCAGCACACGCAGTCAAAGTTAATATTCAATTAATTCTATAGAATTAACCATTTAAGTTTTATCAGTATTCGAATGTCTGCTGATTTACCATTTTTATCCTTTCTTCCTTTTTCAATGAGATCCCAAAATGTACAGAGCAGATATCCCCCATAATCCCCCTTTGATTTCAAAAGGATTTTAAAAATGAGTATACATTTAAAGGGGGAATTGTAAGGCAGAATCATTCTGGGATCAACTTAGAAAGACCTGGATGTTAACACGGAATTAGGATTGGATCCGTAACCTGATGATGGTAATTTAATCAGGCTAAAGTCCCCCTTCACATAGATATTCAGATTGCAAATATTAAGCCAGTTAAAGGGGGATTGAAGGGGATATCAAAATCAAAAAACTTAGGGAATCCTTGCATTTTTCTTCGTTATCAAATCTTTCGATGACATAGTCATGGCTTTGCCATTAAATGAATTAGACCTGTGTCTTCAAATTATTCAAAGTTATATGTGTTTTATATATTGATAGGAAATATATCAATGTATAAATAGTAATAGTCAGGTGGTTAATTCTATAATTCTATTATATTGGAGTTGCTCAAATAATCATTTATGAAAGAAGAAATAGTTATTAAAAGTACTTTTACAAAGTATCCGAATTTTGATGAACTTCCCCCCGAAGATAAAACGTTGATTTCGAGCGCAATATCGGCTGCTGAAAATGCTTATGCACCATATAGCGAATTTAAGGTTGGTGCTGCTTTGGTTGATTCAGAGGGTGCTATTTATATAGGTAACAACCAGGAAAATGCGGCATATCCATCTGGGCTTTGTGCGGAGAGAGTTGCAATATTTTCTGTATTTGCAAACAACCCTGATGTAAAAGTGAGATCCCTGGCAGTTGTAGCAACAACCGGAAAGAAACTGGTTGCTGCTCCACCGTGTGGAAGCTGTAGGCAAACAATTCTCGAAATGGAAAAACGTCAGGGTAGTCCAATAAGGATTCTTATCGCCTACCATAAAGGAGCTTACCTTATAGCAAATAGCATTCAAGATTTATTACCTTTAAGTTTTACAAGTGATTTTCTTAAAAAGCAAATATCCGGTTCATAGCACCTAGCCAATGAGTGAAGAGATTTTACGTGCATTAACCCAACTTTTTGCCATTATCACCAAACAGGATGGCGGGGTTACCAAAGAAGAACGCGATTACGTATTGAGTTTCTTTGAAATGGAGCTTGCAAAAGAGACAGTTGAGGAGTATATAGCCTTATATGATGAGCAGGTTGGTTATAATTTAGAAAACCCTCAATATCTAAAAAGCCCGGGTCAACAAAAGGCCAACGTAAAGGACACGCTTAGAACACTCAATATTTCAAAAAAAATTAATAAAACACTTTCTCAAAAGCAAAAAATCATAGTTCTCCTGCGTCTGCTTGAATTACTAAAAGCCGATAATCAACTAACCCCATTGGGTGTAGAAATAATTGATACAATTGCTGCGGTATTTAACATCCCGAATAGAGAGTATCTATTACTAAAACAATATATAATATTTGATCATTATGAAGAGCTGGACAACGTTGACTTTCTCGTTATAAAAAACCAGATAGATACGGAATCGACCTCGAAAACCAGATTCCTCGAATCAGAAATAAATGGATACCTGGCTTTCGTCCACCTCTCATCGGTAAACATGTATTTTATACAATACAAGGGAGCAGATGAATTAACAATGAATGGTTTTATTATGAAACCATCGATGGCATACCTCTTTTCTCCGGGAAGCTCCATTAAAGGAACAAAAGGGAATGTAGGATTTTATAGTGATATTACACAAATATTTGAAGCCCCTGAAAGACTTAGTAAAATCACTATTGACGCTACAAATATTACCTATCATTTCCCCAACAAAACACAGGGACTTCATGAAATAAATATTTCCGAAGGTACCGGAACACTGATTGGAATAATGGGTTCAAGTGGATCGGGTAAGACCACTTTGTTAAATGTTATGGCAGGAATAATGAAGCCTACTGATGGTGAAATCACAATCAACAGCCTCGATTACATTCATAACAAACCTCAACTTGACGGCGTTGTAGGATACGTAGCCCAGGACGACATTCTCATGGAGGAACTTACAGTATTTGAGAACCTCTTTTACAATGGTAAATTGTGCCTGGATGGAATAAGTAAAGATGATCTGAGTAAAAAGGTTATTACTACCCTTTCCAGTCTTGGTCTGGAGCAAACCAGGGATTTAAAAGTTGGCTCTATTCTGGATAAAACGATCAGTGGCGGGCAAAGAAAGAGATTAAATATCGCATTAGAACTCATTCGTGAGCCATCGGTTTTGTTTGTTGACGAACCGACATCAGGTTTGTCTTCAAGGGATAGTGAAAATGTGATGGATTTACTGAAGGAACTTACTCAAAAGGGTAAAATCATATTTGTTGTTATTCACCAGCCATCATCAGACATCTTTAAAATGTTTGACAAACTGGTTGTAATGGATACAGGTGGATACATGATCTATTATGGAAATCCAGTAGAAGCAATTACTTATTTTAAAGAGGCAACACAGCAGATCGACCGGCACAAGAGTATTTGCCATTTATGCGGGAATGTAAACCCTGAACAAATATTCAATATTGTGGAATCCAGGGTTGTTGACGAATACGGATTGTTTACAAGTCAGCGAAAAGTATCGCCGATGCAATGGTCGACCCTGTACCACGAAACATATAGGACCAAACGGGTAAAAGTAGTAACAGACAGGCCACCTAAAACTCTTAGCAGGCCAAATATTATAAAACAAATCAGAATATTTACAACTCGCGATTTCTTATCAAAAATTGCGGACAAACAGTATTTGTTGCTCAACCTGCTGGAAGCTCCTCTCCTGGCAGTTTTGTTAGCGTCGGTTGTTCGTTATAGAAACAGTACCGATGGTCAATCTTACATTTTTCGATTCAATGAAAACATTCCTGCTTTCCTGATGATGAGCATTGTTGTGGCATTGTTTTTAGGCCTTACTGTGAGTGCAGAGGAGGTGATCAGGGATCGAAAACTACTTAACAGAGAAAAATTCCTGAACCTTAGTTGGTCGGGTTACCTGGTTTCGAAAATGACTCTACTGTTTACGCTTTCGGCAATTCAAACCTTTTTGTTTGTAATAATCGGGAATGCCATACTCGAAATCAAGGGTATGAACTTTGTTTTCTGGCTGATTCTTTTCTCTTCAGCCTGTATGGCAAATGTAGTAGGGTTAAATGTATCTTCCGCATTCAAATCAGCTGTTTCAGTGTATATAATGATTCCTATCATTTTAATACCTCAACTGATATTCAGCGGATTGATGTTTAGCTTTGATAAGCTAAATGAGGTAATCCGGGAATATGGGAAAGTACCGCTTGTAGCTGATTTTATTACTTCACGCTGGGCGCTTGAAGCAATGGCGGTACACCATTTTATCTATAACGAATATGAATCGCCATACTATGAATTTGACCAGGTAATTCATGAATCGGATTTTCGTTCATCATTTTGGGTTCCGGAGATGAGAAAGAAGGTGAATTACGTTGCAAATAGTTTTTATAAAACACAGGATTCACTGGTTCAGGATAGAGTGAGATCGGCAATATTAATCATTAAATCAGAAATAAATAATGAAGTATACAAGCCTGAAATGGATGATTTCGTAATTGATAGTTTCAGGTATGATAACCTCAATCCACGGGTATTCTTATTCCTAAATCAGTACATTAATAAAGTCAACACTTATCATATCAACAACTCCAATCTGGCTTCAAAAAAGAAAGACAAATTGATCAACTTGTTTTCATCTGATGAACGATACGACTACAGTCTCAATGAATATAAAAATATATACTTCAATGAAAGTCTTTCTGACCTTGTCCGAAGTGTTAATATCAAGAATAGAATCCTCGAAGTAGATGGAAGATTTATCCAGCAAGTTGATCCTGTATACCATGAACCGGCCCCTCCTGAAAGTATAATTGACTACAGGACTCATTTTTTCGCACCGCATAAAAACTTCCTCGGATTCACTTTCCCCACAATGGAATTTAACGTATTTGCAATTTGGT